>DATNCB010000796.1:0-1914 GCA_035571715.1 Ramlibacter sp. | reverse complement strand
CACGCTCTACATCGACGAGGGCCGGCCGGCGCCGGGCCTGATCGAGCGTTCGGTGCGCAACCTGAGCGAGGTCAAGCCCAACTTCTATTTCAACGTGCCGCGCGGCTTCGACATGCTGCTGCCGTTCCTCGAACAGGACCTCGATACCGCCAGGAATATCTTCGAACGCCTGGAAGGGATCTTCTACGCTGCGGCCGCGCTGCCGCAGAGTCTGTGGCAGCGGCTCGAAGCAGTGGCGCGCAACGTGCGCGAGCGGCCGCTGTGGTTCACGTCCGCGTGGGGTGCCACCGAAACGGCGCCAGCCATCACGACGGTGCATTGGCGCCTCGAAGAAGCCGGATGCATCGGCCTGCCGTTGCCCGGGGCCGAGCTGAAGTTCGTGCCCAACGGCGAAAAGCTCGAGATGCGCGCCAGGGGACCGAACATCTTTCCGGGCTACCTGCGCCACAAGACGCTGACGGCCGACGCCTTCGACGAGGAGGGGTTCTACAAGATCGGAGACGCCGGAAAGCTGGTCAATGAAGACGACCCCTCGCAGGGCGTCGCTTTCAACGGCCGCGTGGCCGAAGATTTCAAGCTCTCAAGCGGCACCTGGGTCAGCGTCGGCACGCTGCGGCCGCGCATCGTGTCGGCGATGGCGCCGCACGTGGCCGACGTCGTCATTGCGGGACACGATCGCACCGACATCGGCTTGCTGGTGTTTCCGACCCCGCAGGCCAAAGCTCTGCCGCCGGGCGCGCTGCAATCGCATGTGTTCGAAGCGATGGGGCGCGTGCAGGCGGAGGGCGGCGGGTCGTCGCAATGCCCGGTCCGCGCGATCATCCAGGAAGCGCCGCCCAGCGCCGATGCCGGCGAAATCACCGACAAGGGCTACATCAACCAGCGCGCGGTGCTGGAGCACCGGGCCGCCGACGTGGCGGCGCTGTACGAGAACGCCCATCCACGCGTGATCCGGCTGGGGTGAGGGCTGCATCGCCATGGCGCCGCTATCGCGCGGCGGTATAGCGGCGCTCGGAAAAAACGACTTCCCTGTGCTGGCGGGGGCTCCTAGACTGCTGGACTCATGACAGAAGACAGCTATGACGTCATCGTCGTCGGCAGCGGCGCGGGGGGACTGACGGCGGCAGCGGTGGCCGCGTCGCAAGGCCGGCGGACACTGCTGGTGGAACACGCGCCGGTCGCCGGCGGCACCACTGCCATCTCGGGCGGCATGGTGTGGATTCCGGCCAACGAAAAGATGAAGGCGGCGGGGATAGCCGACAGCCTCGATGCCGCGCGCCTGTACCTGCGGCACACGTTGCCCTCGGATGCGAACGATCCAATGCGCGAGGCGTTCCTGCAGCGCGGGGACGAAGCGGTCCGCTACCTGGAGGCGCATACGGCGCTCAAGCTGCGGCCGGTCGTGCGTTATCCCGACTACTACCCCGATCTGCCGGGCGCGACGGCAGGGGGCCGGGTGCTCGAATCACTGCCGTTCGACGCCCGCGAACTCGGCCGCGACTTCGTTCTGATGCGCCCGCCCTTGCCGGAGTTCATGGCCTTCGGCGGCATGATGATCAGCCGCGAAGACATGCCGCATTTTCGCCGCATGGCCCGCTCGCCGCGCTCCGCCTGGCATGTGGCCAAGCTGATCGCCCGCTATGGGCTACAGCGGCTGCGCGCGCATCGGGGCACTACGCTTTACCTGGGCAACGCGTTGATCGGACGGCTGCTCAAGTCGGCCCGCGTCCTGGGTGTCGAGCTTCGACTGCAGGCGTCGGTTGTGTCGCTGTTGAAGGCCAATGACGGGCGCATCTGCGGCGTCGAGCTTGCGCACGCCGATGGCGTGTCGCGCCGCATTCTTGCCCGCAAGGGCGTTGTGCTGGCGACCGGCGGCATCTCGCACGATGCCGCGCTGCGATCGCTGCACGTCCC
>DATNCB010000795.1:0-1210 GCA_035571715.1 Ramlibacter sp. | reverse complement strand
CTGTCGACCGGGTCGACGCTCAGGCCGATGAGCTTGGCGTTGCGCTTCTTGAATTCCGGTTCGATCTTCGCCATGTAGCCCAGCTCGGTGGTGCACACGGGCGTGAAGTCCTTCGGATGCGAGAACAGAATGGCCCAGCTGTCGCCGATCCATTGGTGGAAATCGATCGGGCCCTGGGTGGTTTGCGCTTTGAAGTTCGGCGCGGTGTCGTTGATGCGCAGTGACATGCAAACTCTCCTTTGAATATGGGAAAAGCCCTGGGGCGGCTATCATGCGCAGCCGCCCGCATCGATGTCAATACGCTATCGGATCAGTCGCGCGTGCGCACCACGATACGGCCGCGTACGTTGCCAGCCATCAGCCGCGCCGCCGCCTCGACAGCATCGGCCAGCTTGATTTCAGTGGTGATCCTGTCGAGCTGGGCAGCGTCCAGGTCATGCGCCAGCCGGCTCCACGCTTTTTCGCGCAGGGCCAGCGGGGCCATGACGCTGTCCACACCGGCAAGCGTGACGGCGCGCAGGATAAAGGGCATCACCGTCGCGGGAAAGTCGAGTCCCTGGGCCAGGCCGCACGCGGCCACAACTCCTCCGTAGCGCGTCTGTGCACAGGCATTGGCCAGGGTATGGCTGCCGACGGCGTCGACGACCGCGGCCCAACGTTCTTTTTGCAGCGGCTTGCCCGGCGCGGCGAGCTCGGCCCGATCGATGACGGCACTCGCGCCCAGCGACTTCAGATATTCCGACTCGGACGACTTGCCCGTCGCCGCAACCACGCGGTGGCCCAGCGCGGACAACAGCGCCACCGCGGTCGAGCCGACGCCGCCGGTGGCGCCGGTTACCAGCACCTCGCCTTCGCCCGGCTTGAGCCCATGCCGCTCCAGCGCCAGCACGCACAGCATCGCTGTGTAGCCGGCGGTGCCGATGGCCATCGCGTCGCGCGCGCCAAAGCGCGGCGGCCGGCGGATCAGCCATTCGCCCTTCAGCCGCGCGCGTTCGGCCAGGCATCCCTTGTGCGTTTCACCGACGCCGAAGCCGTTGAGGATCACCTCGTCGCCGGCTTTCCAGCGTGGCGACGAACTCGCCACGACCGTGCCCGAACCGTCGATGCCGGCGACCATCGGCCAGCTGCGCACCACCGGTGACCGGTTGGTGATCGCCAGGGCGTCCTTGTAGTTGACGGTGGAGTAAGCCACGTCGATCGTGACGTCGCC
>DATNCB010000794.1:0-1777 GCA_035571715.1 Ramlibacter sp. | reverse complement strand
CCGGGGGCGGCGCGGGCAGGTCGGTCACCCCGATCAATGTCCGCTCCTTGAGATAGCGCTCGTCGCTCTTGTCCATCGGAACGAGCCCGAGGTGCAGATGTTTGTGCGGTGCATCGACCGACTCGAAAATCGCCTGCACTGCGAGCGGTATCGACAAGTCGATCTGGCCGTCGGCGTTGAAATGGACGCTGTCGTCGAGGGCCGAGAGCGGCTCCAGCAGCGCCTCGTCGTAGGCGCTTTCGATGGTGCGCGCGAGCGCGTGATAGTCGCTCCAGCTGTCGATGGCCAGGAGCAGGGCGACGCCGGGCAGCAACAAGGTCAGCAGCTGGGTGCGGATGCCCCCCGGCCGGCGCCTGCGGACGGGCGGCGCGGGGTCAGGAGGCTGGTGCGCCGGCGACATGAGCGTTGCCAATGGCCTCGAGCATGTAGCCGAGCCCGCGAACCGTGATGATGCGAACGTCGCTGCCCACGAGCTTGCGCCGCAGGCGATGAAGCACCTGCTCGATGGCGTCGGGCCCGGCGTTGCTGGCGTGGGGAAACACCTTGCCATAGAGCTTGGACTTGGTGACTGGCGTGCCTGCGCGCATCAGCAGCGCCGTGAGCGCCGCGTGTTCGCGAGGGGTCAGCTGCAGCAGCATGCCGCCCAGCGTGAATGCGTGGCTGTCGCTGTCATAGGAAAGCGATGCGCACTGCAGCCGCGGATGCTGTCGCCCATGGCTGCGGCGGATCAGCGCCACGAGCCGGGCTTCGAGCTCTTCGATCGCGAACGGCTTGGCCAGGAAGTCGTCGGCACCCAGCTTGAGGCCGCGTACCCGGTCGGGTAGTGCGCCCTGCGCCGTAAGCACCAGTACCGGTGTATGGTCGCCCCGGTCACGCATGGCCGCGAGCACCGTCAGGCCGTGCCGGTCCGGCAGGCCCAGGTCCAGGACAACCGCGTCGTACTCGGTGCCTGCGGCGAGAAAGGCCTCTGCCGTGCCGGCATTTGGCGCGTGATCGGACACGAATCCGCTCTGCTTCAAAGCGCGCGACAGCCATGAAGCCATATCGTGCTCGTCCTCGACCAGTAGGATGCGCATTGAAAAATGGATGCCTGGGCTAAGTCAGGAGGTCGCCCCTTTCACACGAACCAGTTTAGCCGAACGGCTGTGTGAGCCCAGTGTCCTTCGGACGGGGCACTACCGCCCTGGCGGAGGTCGTGCTTCGACGTCGGTCACGTCGCCGATGTTTCTCCCGGGCCGGATGGCATCCGCTCTCGGCGTGCGGCTGCCCTGCTGCGCGCGCCGGTACATGCGCTCGAAACCGCTGCGCGGATCGATGCCGATGATGAAAGGCATGACAGGCCGGCCGGTCAACTTCGCCCAAACCGCACGCACGCCCCATAGCGCCAGCAACAACGCGGCCGCCACAGCCATGCTGGCGGCAAACAGCAGACCGGCGGCGACGAGGAAGAGGCGGAGAAGGAAAGTCATTCCGGTTGCCTTCCAGAACAAAGGAAACGGCCGGAGTATGAACTCCGGCCATTAGGTGGGAATGAGGCCGGCGTGCCGGCCACACTTACGCGGTGGCTTCCTCCGGCGCCGGCTGCGCATTACCGAAGTGGAACACCCCGGGCTCGCGCACCGGGTCGACGTCCACCGGGATCTTGGTCTTCGGTGGGAAGCGGCCTTCCAGGATCAGCTTGGACAGCGGGTTCTCGATGCGCTGCTGGATCGCGCGCTTGAGCGGCCGCGCGCCGAACACCGGATCGAAACCGACCTTCGCGAGTTCTTCCAGCGCC
>DATNCB010000793.1:0-1659 GCA_035571715.1 Ramlibacter sp. | reverse complement strand
GGGGGCTTTCAGCGCCCGATGCGCGTCACGCCGCGGCGGGTGCCGGCCCAGACCTCGCCTTGCGGCGTCACGGCCAGCGCATACACGTTGTCTTCGAGCAGGCCCTGGATGCGCCCGATGTTCTGCCAGCGCTTGCCGTCCCAACGCGAGACGCCGCGGTTGGTGCCGAACCACAATGCGCCGTCCGGGTGCTGGGTGATCGAATAGACGATGTTGCCGGCCAGGCCGTCCTTGGTACTGAGGTTGATCCAGCGCTTGCCGTCGAAGCGGGCCACGCCGCCGCCCCAGGTGCCGGCCCACACCGCGTCGTCGGGCGCGATGTGGATCGAGAACACGTAGTTGGGGTTGTAGGTCGGGCGGCCCTCGTTCATCGTCGCCAGGTCATGGCGCGAGCGCGTGCCCAGCCCGGTGTTGGCGCTGTAGGTGAGCTGGTCCGTGTTGGGCGCACCCAGGCCATCCTTGTGGGTCCAGCTTCTCCAGGTCTTGCCGTCGAACAACGAGACGCCGCCCTCGGTGCCGAACCAGACCCGGTCTTGGCTGTCGACGCCCAGGCCGTAGACCCACTCGTTGATCAGCTCGCGTACATAGGTGGTGAACTTGCCGCTTTGCGGATCGACCTTGCTGGTGCCGGCCCAGGTGCCGATCCACAGTGTGCCGTCCTTCTGCGAAGCGAAGCAGTAGACCCAGTAGTCCGCCAGGCCGTGCATCGGGAAGAAGGTCTTCCACTTGCCGTCGTTGTAGCGCGACACGCCACCGGCATTGGTGCCGAACCATTTGTTGCCTTGCTTGTCGACGCCGACCGAGAACACGTACTCGTTGGCCAGCCCGTCGTTGCGGGTGAAGGTGTTGCGCGGCTTGAGTGTCTTCATGTCGACTTCGTGCACGCCGGCGGACGTGCCGACCCACATCGCGTTGCGCGCCGCCTCCACCGTGAGCGCGCGCACATACACGCCTTCGCCGACTTCGAAGCTGTCGAGCACGCGCCACGTGCCCGGCGCCGGTTTGGCGGGAGGAGCGGGGGACTGCGCGTTCACCGCCGCGGCGCCGGCACACAGGCCGAGCACGAGGCTCAGCCGCAACAACAGCGATCTCATCAATTGAGCGTCCTCATGAAGGCAATCACGTCGAGAATCTCGCGCTCGCGCAGCACGCCGAAATAGGCCGGCATGGCGCCCTTGCCGTTGCGTATCGCCGCCATCAGCTGCATGTCCGGGCGCATCAGGCCCTCCATGCGGCGAAAGTTCGGTGCCCCCGGCATCACCGGTGTGCCGTTGTTTCCGTGACATACGGCGCAATGGGTCGCATAGAGCGTTGCGCCGCGCTGGACATCGGCCGCGCCCGCGCTGCCGGCCAGGAACGCGAGTGCCGCGGCCAGGATGATTCCCGATCGTGGGAAAGCGCGCACCATCGACGCCAGATTCGGGATCATTTGGCGTCCCTTGCCGCTGTCTGCAGGACGCGTACGCGGGCATCCAGCGCGTTGGCCTGCTCGATGTCCTTGGCCAGCCCGAGGCTGCCGGTCCGGTAGGCGCGCGCCAATGCATCAAGTGCCGGTGCGTAATTCTTCTTTTCCGCTTTGCGGTACCACTCGAGCGCCAGCGCGGCATCGCGCGGCACACCGGTGCCGTCCGCGTATGAGCGGCCAAGGCCGTATTCGCC
>DATNCB010000792.1:0-11737 GCA_035571715.1 Ramlibacter sp. | reverse complement strand
CAGCGCCTGCGTGCGCTACTCGCCGAGTTCGGCTTGCAGAGTCTGGAGCCCGTTCGGTATCCAATGCTGGCTAAATTGGGGTCAGATTCCAATTTATGATGCGGTATCGACTTCCAAATTTGCCATGGCCCGACTTCCGCGCCTGACTATTCCCGGCTATCCGCACCACATCATCCAACGGGGCAACAACCGGCAGCCGATCTTTGCGAGCAGTGCCGACTACGAGTCGTTACTCTCGATGCTCGAGGAGAATACGCGCAAGTTCGGCGTTGCCATCCACGCCTATGTGCTGATGAGCAATCACTTTCACTTGCTGGCGACTCCCGAAACGGCGCAGTCGATTCCTCAGATGATGCAGGCGGTTGGACGCCGCTATGTCCGTTACTTCAACCAACGGCAGGGGCGAACCGGCACGCTGTGGGAGGGGCGCTACAAGTCCACCCTGATCCAGAGCGAACGCTACTTGCTTGCGTGCATGGTCTACATCGACCTCAACCCCGTGCGCGGTGGCTTGGTCGCCGACGCGGCAAGCTATCCATGGTCGAGCCACGATCACTATATCGGCCGCCGCCAAGACAGGCTGATCACACCTCATCCGCTTTACTGGGAATTGGGAAACACGCCGTTCGCGCGCGATGCCGCGTATGCGGAATTGGTGCAAGCGGGGATCACTGCCGAACAGCAGCAGGCGCTGACTGACTCGGCGCTTCGCGGCTGGGCCCTGGGGGAGGCCGGCTATGTGGCCGATCTGCAAAAACGCACGGTGCGGCGGGTGAGCAAGACCCGGGCTGGGCGGCCCCGGTCAGTGGCTGCCCATGAGGCGGTCAGCAAAGTCGGCAGGAAGAAGCCGTTATCTGTCCCTAATTAACGGCTCAAGCAACCCCACGTCTATTAATTGGAATCTGACCCCAATTATTGTTCTTGGCGATCTTTGTGCGCTGCGGTATTCTGAGCGCTTCCCCCAAAAATTTCAGGAGTGCGCCATGACGACGGCTGCCGAGATTTCGCATCTGCAAAAACACGGCCTGTATTCGGCTGCCAACGAGCACGACGCCTGCGGCGTGGGCTTCGTCGCACACGTCAAGGGTGAGAAGAGCCATGCCATCGTTCAGCAGGGCCTGAAGATTCTGGAGAACCTCGACCACCGCGGGGCCGTGGGCGCCGACAAGCTGATGGGTGACGGCGCCGGCATCCTGGTGCAGCTGCCCGATGCGCTGTATCGCGAGGAAATGGCTAGGCAAGGAGTCGAGCTGCCACCACCCGGCGAATACGGCGTCGGCATGATCTTTCTGCCAAAGGAGCACGCGTCCCGGCTGGCTTGCGAACAGGAACTCGAGCGCGCGATCAAGACCGAGGGCCAAGTCCTGTTGGGCTGGCGCGACGTGCCAGTCGACAGAGAGATGCCGATGTCGCCCGCCGTGCGCAAGAAAGAGCCGATCATCCGCCAGCTGTTCATCGGCCGCGGTAACGACGTCATCGTGCAGGACGCGCTCGAACGCAAGCTGTATGTGATCCGCAAGACGGCCAGTGCCGCGATCCAGAACCTGCATCTCAAGCACAGCAAGGAATACTACGTCCCCAGCATGTCCAGCCGCACTGTGGTCTACAAGGGCCTGCTGCTGGCGGACCAGGTCGGTCAGTACTACCTGGACCTGAAGGACCCGCGCTGCGTGTCGGCACTCGGCCTCGTACACCAGCGTTTTTCGACCAACACCTTCCCCGAGTGGCCGCTGGCCCATCCGTATCGCTACGTCGCGCACAACGGCGAAATCAACACGGTCAAAGGCAACTACAACTGGATGAAGGCACGCGAAGGCGTGATGTCCTCGCCGGTGCTCGGCCTGGACCTGAAGAAGCTCTATCCGATCAGCTTTCCCAACCAGTCCGATACCGCTACGTTCGACAACTGCCTCGAGCTTTTGACCATGGCCGGCTATCCGCTCAGCCAGGCCGTGATGATGATGATTCCCGAGCCCTGGGAGCAGCACGCCACGATGGACGAGCGGCGCCGGGCGTTCTACGAATACCATGCCGCCATGCTGGAGCCCTGGGATGGCCCGGCCTCTATCGTGTTCACCGATGGACGCCAGATCGGCGCCACGCTCGACCGCAACGGCTTGCGCCCGTCGCGCTACTGCGTCACGGACGACGACTTGGTGATCATGGCGTCGGAATCGGGCGTGCTGCCGGTCCCGGAAAACAAGATCGTTCGCAAGTGGCGTCTGCAGCCGGGCAAGATGTTCCTGATCGACCTCGAACAGGGCCGGATGATCGACGACGAGGAACTCAAGGCCAACCTGGCCAACAGCAAGCCGTACAAGCAGTGGATCGAGAACCTGCGCATCAAGCTCGATGACCTGTCCGACACTTCGGGCAAAGTCCTGCACAGCGACGTCGACCTGCTGGACCGCCAGCAGGCCTTCGGCTACACCCAGGAAGACGTCAAGTTCCTGATGTCACCGATGGCGCAAGCCGGCGAGGAGGGCATCGGCTCGATGGGCAACGACAGCCCGCTTGCCGTGCTCTCGAGCAAGGACAAGCCGCTATACAACTATTTCAAGCAGCTGTTCGCCCAGGTGACCAACCCGCCGATCGACTCGATTCGCGAGGCGATCGTGATGTCGCTGGTGTCCTTCATCGGCCCGAAGCCGAACCTGCTGGACATCAACCAGGTCAACCCGCCGATGCGGCTGGAAGTCAGCCAGCCGATCCTCGACTTCGCCGACATGGCGAAGCTGCGCGACATCGAGAGCCACACCCACGGCAAGTTCCGCTGCTACACGCTGGACATCACCTACCCGCTGGCCTGGGGCCATGAAGGAGTGGAAGCCAAGCTCGCCTCAATCAACGCCGAAGCCGTCGATGCGATCAAGGGCGGCAAGAACATCCTGATCATCAGCGACCGCGCCGTCGGCCCCACGCAAGTGGCTATTCCCGCCGTGCTGGCCTTGTCTTCCATTCACCAGCACCTGGTGCGCGAGGGCCTGCGCACCACCGCCGGCCTGGTAGTCGAAACCGGCACGGCGCGCGAAGTGCATCACTTCGGCGTGCTGGCCGGCTACGGGGCCGAGGCCGTGCATCCTTATCTGGCGATGGAAACGCTGGTTTCCATCCATAAGGACCTGCCTGGCGAGTTGTCGCCCGACAAGGCGATTTACAACTACGTCAAGGCGGTCGGCAAGGGCTTGTCGAAGATCATGTCCAAGATGGGCGTGAGCACCTACATGAGCTATTGCGGGGCCCAGCTCTTCGAGGCCATCGGCCTGAACAGCGACACCGTGGACAAGTACTTCACCGGCACCGCCAGCCGCGTCGAAGGCATCGGCGTGTTCGAGATCGCGCAGGAAGCGATTCGCATGCACAAGGCCGCGTTCGGCGACGATCCGGTCCTCGCCGGCATGCTCGACGCCGGGGGCGAATACGCCTGGCGCACGCGCGGGGAAGAGCACATGTGGACGCCGGACGCGATCGCCAAGCTGCAGCATGCCGCGCGGGCAAACAACTGGAACACCTACAAGGAATATGCCCAGCTGATCAACGAACAGAACCGCCGTCTGATGACGTTGCGCGGCCTGTTCGAATTCAGGATCGATCCGTCCAAGGCAATTTCCATCGATGAGGTCGAGCCGGCCAAGGAGATCGTCAAGCGCTTCGCCACCGGCGCGATGTCTCTGGGCTCGATTTCGACCGAAGCGCACACCACGCTGGCTGTGGCGATGAACCGCATCGGCGGAAAGAGCAACACCGGCGAGGGCGGCGAGGATCCGGCCCGCTACCGGCAGGAACTCAAAGGCATACCGATCACGCAGGGTCAGACCATCGCCGACATCATCGGCCGGGAAGTGATCGAGGTCGATTACCCGTTGAACGAGGGCGACTCGCTGCGCTCGAAGATCAAGCAGATCGCGTCCGGCCGGTTCGGCGTCACGGCGGAATATCTGTCGTCGGCCGACCAGATCCAGATCAAGATGGCCCAGGGCGCCAAGCCGGGCGAGGGGGGCCAACTCCCCGGCGGCAAAGTCTCCAAGTACATCGGCTTCCTGCGCCACTCGGTGCCGGGCGTCGGCCTCATTTCGCCGCCGCCGCACCACGACATCTATTCGATCGAGGATCTCGCGCAACTGATCCACGACCTGAAAAACGTTGCACCGCACGCCAGCGTCAGCGTGAAGCTGGTGTCCGAAGTCGGCGTCGGCACGGTCGCCGCGGGCGTGGCCAAGTGCAAGAGCGACCACGTGGTGATCGCCGGTCACGACGGCGGTACCGGCGCATCGCCATGGTCGTCCATCAAGCATGCGGGCAGTCCGTGGGAAATTGGCTTGGCTGAAACCCAGCAGACGCTGGTGCTCAACCGGCTGCGCGGGCGCATCCGCGTGCAGGCCGACGGCCAGATGAAGACGGGCCGCGACGTCGCCATCGCAGCGCTGCTGGGCGCCGACGAGTTCGGCTTCGCCACCGCGCCGCTGGTGGTCGAGGGTTGCATCATGATGCGCAAGTGCCATCTCAACACCTGCCCGGTGGGAGTGGCGACGCAGGACCCGGTTTTGCGCAAGAAGTTCGCCGGCAAGCCCGAGCACGTCGTCAACTATTTCTTCTTCGTGGCGGAGGAAGCGCGCCAGATCATGGCGCAGCTGGGCATTCGCAAGTTCGACGACCTGATTGGCCGCAGCGACCTGTTGGACATCAGGAAGGGAATCGAGCACTGGAAGGCCAAGGGATTGGATTTCAGCCGCCTGTTCGCCCGGCCCAATGTGCCGCCGGAGGTGCCGCGCTTCCACCAGGAGGAGCAGGACCACGGTCTCGAGAAGAGCCTGGACCGGATCCTGATCGAGCGCTGCCGCCCCGCCATCGACAAAGGCGAGAAGGTTCAGTTCATCGAGGTCGCACGCAACGTCAACCGGTCGGTCGGGGCGATGTTGTCCGGCGCCATCACCAAGGTGCACCCCGAGGGCTTGCCCGACAACACGATCCACATCCAGCTCGAAGGCACAGGGGGCCAGTCGTTTGGCGCCTTCCTGGCCAAGGGCGTCACCTTGTACCTGATCGGCGACGCCAACGATTACACCGGCAAGGGCTTGTCCGGCGGCCGCATCGTGGTGCGTCCGAGCATCGATTTCCGCGGCACCGCCAGCAACAACATCATCATCGGCAATACGGCGCTGTACGGAGCGACCGCCGGGGAAGCCTTCTTCAGCGGGGTGGCCGGCGAGCGGTTCGCGGTGCGCCTGTCGGGTGCAACGGCCGTGGTCGAGGGCACTGGCGACCATGGCTGCGAGTACATGACCGGCGGGACGGTGCTGGTGCTGGGCAAGACCGGCCGCAACTTCGCTGCCGGCATGTCCGGCGGCATCGCGTACGTATACGACGAGGATGGCGAGTTCGCCAGCCGCTGCAACACGACGATGGTTTCGCTGGAGCACGTGGGTACCGCTGCCGAACAGAAGGCCGGCACCAAGACCCGGCTGCACAAGGACCAGGCCGACGAAACGCTGCTGCGCAAGCTGCTGGAGGAGCACAACCGCTGGACCGGCAGCAGGCGCGCCCGCGAACTGCTGGACCACTGGTCGACCGCGCGCACGAAATTCGTGAAGGTGTTCCCGAACGAGTACAAGCGTGCGCTGGCCGAGATGTACGAGCGCGAAGTGGAATCCGCCAGCACCGGCAACAACGCGCATGTCGCGATGAAGCACGACACCGTCGCGGCCGCTTAGACGCTCATAAGGAAGAAGAAATGGGAAAAATCACCGGGTTCATGGAGTACGAGCGTGTCGAGGAGGGCTACCGGCCGATTCCGGAGCGCGTCAAGAATCACAAGGAATTCGTCGTCGGCCTCACTGACGAGCAGGCGAAGATCCAGGGCGCGCGATGCATGGACTGCGGCATACCGTTCTGCAACAACGGCTGTCCTGTCAACAACATCATCCCGGACTTCAACGACCTGGTGTACCGAACCGACTGGCAGAACGCCTTCGCCGTGCTGGATTCGACCAACAATTTCCCGGAGTTCACCGGCCGCATCTGTCCGGCGCCCTGCGAAGAGTCATGCGTGCTCAACGTCAACGACGACCCGGTAGGCATCAAGTCGATCGAGCACGCGATCATCGACCGCGCCTGGGAGCACGGCTGGGTCAAGCCGCGGCCGGCCAAGATCAGGACTGGCAAGAAGGTGGCCGTGGTCGGTTCCGGCCCGGCCGGCATGGCTGCGGCGCAGCAACTGGCGCGCGTTGGCCATGACGTGACCTTGTTCGAGAAAAACGACCAGATCGGAGGCCTGCTGCGCTACGGCATTCCGGACTTCAAGATGGAGAAAATCCATATCGACCGCCGCGTCGAGCAGATGAAGGCCGAAGGGGTGACGTTCCGCACTGGAGTGATGGTGGGCAAGCTGCCGGAAGGCTCGAAGGTGGTGAACTGGGCCAGGGAAACCGTTGCTCCGCAGGAATTGAAGGAACAGTTCGATGCCGTGGTCCTCACCGGCGGTGCCGAGCAGTCGCGCGACTTGCCCGTGCCCGGGCGCGACTTGGGCGGCATCCATTTCGCGATGGAGTTCCTGCCGCAGCAGAACAAGGTCAATGCCGGCGAGAAGGTCAAGGGTCAGATCCGCGCCGACGGCAAGCATGTGATCGTCATCGGCGGGGGCGATACGGGTTCCGATTGCGTGGGCACCAGCAACCGCCAGGGTGCGCTGAGCGTGACACAGTTCGAGCTGCTGCCGCAGCCGCCGGAGCAAGAGAACAAGCCGCTGACCTGGCCATACTGGCCTTACAAGCTGCGCACCAGCTCCAGCCACCAGGAAGGCTGCGAACGCGAATTCGCCATCGCCACCAAGGAATTCATCGGTGAAAAGGGCAAGGTCACGGGTCTGAAGACCGTCCGGGTGGAGTGGAAGGACGGAAAAATGATCGAGGTCGCCGGCAGCGAACAGGTGCTCAAGGCCGACCTGGTGCTGCTGGCCATGGGATTTGTCAGTCCGGTGGCCAGCATCCTCGACGGCTTCGGTGTCGAAAAGGATGCTCGCGGCAATGCCAAGGCAACGACCGATTTCATCGGTGGCTATGCGACCAGCGTTCCCAAAGTATTCGCCGCGGGCGACATGCGCCGCGGCCAATCGCTGGTGGTGTGGGCGATTCGCGAGGGTCGGCAAGCCGCGCGAGCGGTGGACGAGTTCCTTATGGGATTTAGTGACCTTCCGCGCTGAAGCGCTCGGTCACTACCCCCATGGGGTGTATAAGGAGGCGCCGGCTTGCACGTCGGCGCGAGCGACTTGCCTCGCTGACCCAGCACGGAATTGAGCAAAGCCCGTATGATTTCGGTCTTCCTCATTACCTGCCGGACTTTGACCCGGTATTTCCCGCCGGATGACCGATTCCGATTCCACGGCGCTCGTCGAATGCCGCAACCTGAAGTTTGGCTACGGCGATCGCCCCATCCTCGATGACCTGAGCTTCACAGTGCAGCGCGGCAAGGTCACCGCGCTCATGGGTGCATCGGGCGGCGGCAAGACGACGGTGTTGCGGCTGATCGGAGGACAGGTCAAAGCCCAGCAAGGGCAATTGATGTTCGACGGCCAGGAGATCGGCGCGCTCGACCAAACAGGCCTCTATGCCGCGCGGCGCCGCATGGGCATGCTGTTCCAGTTCGGCGCGCTGTTCACTGATTTGAGCGTCTTCGACAACGTGGCATTCCCGCTGCGCGAGCACACGCGCCTGCCGGAGATATTGATCCGCGACATCGTCCTGATGAAGCTCAATGCCGTCGGGCTGCGCGGCGCGCGCGACCTGATGCCCAGCGAGGTATCCGGCGGCATGGCTCGCCGGGTGGCGCTGGCGCGGGCCATCGCGCTCGATCCGGAGTTGATCATGTACGACGAGCCGTTCGCCGGGCTCGACCCGATCTCCCTGGGGACGGCGGCCCAGCTGATTCGACGACTCAATGACACGCTGGGCATCACCAGCATCGTGGTGTCGCACGATCTGGAGGAAACCTTCAGCATCGCGGACCAGGTGATTGTGCTGGCCAACGGCAAGGTGGCGGCGCAAGGCACACCGCAAGAGGTGATGCACTCCAGCGATGCGCTGGTTGACCAGTTCGTGCACGCCAAGCCGGACGGCCCAGTGCATTTCCACTACCCGGGCCCGACTGTTGCCGAGGACTTCGGCGGAGGGTTCGAGGGATGAACTGGCTCAATCCAGCCGATCTCGGTTACGCCACGCGCCGCAAGCTGGGCGATCTCGGCCATGGCGCGCGCCTCTTCGTGCGCCTGGTGTCCCTTTTCGGGGCAAGCTTCAGGCGCTTCGGACTGATCCGCGACCAGGTCCATTTCCTGGGCAATTTTTCGCTGGCGATCATCGCCGTGTCGGGCCTGTTCGTCGGCTTCGTGCTCGGGCTGCAGGGCTACTACACCTTGCAGCGCTACGGATCGTCCGAGGCGCTCGGATTGCTGGTCGCGCTGAGCCTGGTGCGCGAGCTCGGGCCCGTCGTCACCGCGCTGCTGTTCGCGGGGCGCGCGGGCACCTCGCTTACAGCGGAAATCGGATTGATGAAGGCGGGCGAGCAGCTTTCCGCCATGGAAATGATGGCGGTCGACCCGGTGCGCCGCGTTCTCGCGCCACGGTTCTGGGGCGGCATCATTGCCATGCCGCTGCTGGCCGCTGTCTTCAGTGCCGTGGGCATCATGGGCGGCTGGGCCGTGGGTGTGGTGCTGATCGGCGTGGACCCGGGCGCGTTCTGGGGGCAAATGCAGGGCGGGGTCGACGTCTGGCGCGACGTGGGCAACGGCGTGGTCAAGAGCTTCGTGTTCGGCGTGACGGTGACTTTCATCGCCTTGCTCGAGGGTTTCGAGGCGCAGCCGACGCCCGAAGGTGTTTCGCGCGCAACCACGCGCACCGTGGTGGTCGCATCTCTTGCCGTGCTGGGGCTGGATTTCATCCTCACCGCGATGATGTTTAGTATCTAGACAGAAAGACCGCGATGGAACGTTCCAAGAGCGACATATGGGTAGGCCTGTTCGTGCTGATCGGTGCGGCTGCCATTCTTTTCCTGGCTCTGCAATCGGCCAACCTGCTGTCGCTGAGCCTGCAGCCGAGCTACCACGTTGTAGCCAAGTTCGACAACATCGGAGGGCTCAAGCGCCAGGCGGCCGTGAAGAGCGCCGGCGTCGTGGTGGGCCGCGTCGAATCGATCAGCTTCGACGACAAGTCCTTCCAGGCGCGCGTCACCCTCGCGCTGGAAACTCGTTATGCGTTCCCGAAGGACAGTTCGCTGAAAATCCTTACCAGCGGACTGCTTGGGGAGCAGTACATCGGGGTCGAAGCGGGCGCCGACGACAAGAACCTCGCGCCAGGCGATACCATTACGGCCACGCAGTCGGCCGTGGTGCTGGAAAACCTGATCGGCCAGTTCCTTTATAGCAAGGCGGCCGATGCCAGCACCCCAGGGAAGCCGGACTCCAGCACGCCAGGGAAGCCAACGAAAAAATGACAAGAATATGTTCCTTTTCCGCCGCAGGCCTTGTTTCACGCGGCACCCTGGTGGCATTCCTGGCCGCAGGGTCCATGATGCTTGGCGGTTGCGCGGGGTTCAATACCAACCCTCGCGATCCGTTGGAGCCGCTCAACCGTAAAGTCTCGCAGTTCAATGAAGGCGTGGACAAGGCGGTGTTCAAGCCCGTCGCTACCGCATACAAGAACGGGGTGCCGCCGCTGGTGCGCACCGGCGTGAGCAATTTCTTCGGCAACCTGGGCGACGCCTGGTCTTTCGTCAATAGCGTGCTGCAGTTCAAGTTCCAGAACGCGGCCGAGAACTTCATGCGGCTGAACGTCAACACCTTCTTCGGACTGGGCGGCATCCTGGACATCGCCAGCGAGCTGAACATCGAACGCCACAAGGAAGATTTCGGCCAGACGCTCGGGCGCTGGGGTGTACCGGCCGGTCCCTACATCGTCCTGCCGCTGCTGGGGCCCTCCACCTTGCGCGACACCGTCGCCTTGCCGGTGGACTACAAGGGCGACCTCGTGCACCATGTCACACCCGTGGAGGACCGCAATGCGCTGTACGTGCTGAGGGCGGTGGACAGCCGGGCCAACTTGTTGAGGATAGGCAGCGTGATCGACGAGGCGGCGCTGGACAAGTACAGTTTCACGCGCGATGCCTACCTGCAAAAGCGCCGTGCGGACGTTACTGACAACCAGGAAACCGATGGCGCCGAGCCCAAAGCGGATGGCGAAGCGGCGCCTCAGCCTGGGCGCCCGCCGGCCCGCGGACCCCGTCCAGGTTCGAGTGCACCGGCGCCAGCCCCCGCGCGTTAGGGCTGTTTACACTGAACAGAATCCCTAGGGTTGCACACGGTTTCAACCGGCGGCCGGGCGCCGGAACCCGGCGTGGACCAGAATTTCCAACCAGAACGGCGGATTTGACCGCATGAAAGGGAAAACGAATGAAACGACGTGTTTTGGCTCAGATCGCATGCTGGCTCGCGCTGGCAGGGTTCGCAGGCGTTGCGCCGCTGGCCGCAGCCGCCGACGAGGCGCCGGATGCGATGATCAAGCGACTGTCCGATGACGTGCTGGCCTCGATCAAGTCGGACAAGGCCATCCAGGCGGGCGACACCAACAGGATCCTGGCATTGGTCGACAGCAAGATCATGCCCAACGTGGATTTCCGCCGCATGACCGCGGCGGCCGTGGGCCCGGCTTGGCGCCAAGCCACACCCGAGCAGCAAAAGCGCTTGCAGGACGAATTCAAGATCTTGCTGGTTCGCACCTATTCAGGCGCTTTGTCGCAGGTCAACGACCAGATCGTCAGCATCAAGCCGCAGCGCAGTGCGCCTACGGACACCGATATCGTGGTGCGCACGGAAGTGCGCGGCCACGGAGACCCGATCCAGCTCGATTACCGGCTGGAAAAAACGCCGGGCCAGGGCGCGGGCTGGAAGATATACAACCTCAATGTGCTGGGCGTGTGGCTGGTGGAGACCTATCGCAGCCAGTTCGCGCAGCAAATCAGCGAAAAGGGCGTGGACGGGCTGATCGCCACGCTGGTGGAGCGCAACAAGTCCAACGCCAACGCCAGCGCGAAGAAGGGCTGATGAGGATGGTCCGTTGCTGATCCTGCCCTCCGAGCTCACCCACGAGCAGGCTGCGGCGTGCTGCCGCATGCTGGCCCAGGGGATGCGCGCCCGGGCCGAACCGGCCGTGGTCGCGGACGCGGCTGCCCTCGCGAGGTTCGATTCGTCGGCCCTCGCGGTGCTGCTGGATTGCCGGCGCGAAGCCCTGGCGCTGGGCAAGACCTTTTCAGTGAGCCGCCTGCCGGCGCGTCTGCGAGAGCTCGCCACGCTTTACGGGGTAGCCGAACTGCTGCCGGCCCCGGCGTAAGTCCTATCCGGCGCGAAAAACTCTGCACGCGCCCCGGTCTAAAATTGCGGGCTCACATGCCTGCGATCTCCTTCCAGTCGGTTTCCAAAATCTATCCCTCCGCTCGCAACGGCCCGCTCAAGGCGCTGGATGGCGTGAGTTTCGACATCCGCCAGGGCGAGTTCTTCGGCCTGCTCGGACCCAATGGGGCCGGCAAAACGACGTTGATCAGCATACTGGCCGGCCTGGTTCGGCCGAGTTCGGGCCGGGTGGCGGTGCGTGGCTACGACGTGCAGGCCGACTACGCCAATGCCCGCCGGCAGCTCGGGGTCGTGCCGCAGGAACTGGTGTTCGATCCCTTCTTCAACGTTCGCGAGTCGCTTCGC
>DATNCB010000791.1:0-3801 GCA_035571715.1 Ramlibacter sp. | reverse complement strand
CTGCTCTATCAGTTCTGGGTCCACACCGAGCACGTGCCCAAGCTGGGATGGTTCGACCGCTGGTTCTGCTCGCCGTCGAACCATCGCGTGCACCACGCGGTGAACGACGGCTACCTCGATCGCAATTACGGCGGCGTGCTGATCATCTGGGACCGCATGTTCGGCAGCTTCAAGGAAGAAGACGAGAAATGTGTCTACGGCACGCGCAGCCCCTTGAACAGCTGGGACCCGCTGTGGTCGAACGCGGAGGTCTACTGGGCGCTGGCCCAGGACTCCTGGCATGCGCGCAACTGGCTCGACAAACTGCGCGTGTGGTTCAAGCCGCCGGGCTGGCGGCCGCCCGACGTGGCGGCGCGCTACCCCAAGCCGGCTTTCGAAATCGCCAGGATGCAACGCTACTATCCACAACTTGGCCGCGGCGTAGCGTGGTTCGGTGCGATCCAGTTCGCGCTGCTGCTCGGCGGCGTGGAGCTGTTCCTGTGGCATGCGGACCGGATGCCGCTGGCCCAATCCGCGGTCTGGCTGGGTGCGCTCTCGGCCGGCCTGTGGGCCGTCGGGGCAGTGATGCAGGGGCGGCTGACGATGCTGGAAGTGTTGCTGGTGGAAGCCGCAGCCCTCGCCACGGCCACCGGTGCCGAGGGCCTGATGCAGTGGCACCTGGTGTCGAAGCCCCTGGTGATGCTGATGGCGATCTTCTACGTGGCCGACCCCCTGCACCTGCGCCGAACGCCGACTGGCTTTGACGCGCTGCTGATGGGTGGCCTTGCCTGCTCGCTGGTGGGCGACTGCTTCCTGATGTTCCCCGGCTTTTTCATTCCGGGCCTGGTGTCGTTCCTCATTGCTCACCTGTTCTACATCGCGCTGTTCCGCCAAAGCGTGCCGTGGTTTCCGAGCCGGCCGGCGCTGCTCGTCACCTTCGGCGTGGGCGCGGCGATGTACGCATTCCTCTTCGATGGGCTGAACCCGGTGCTGAGGATCGCGGTCGCCGCATATGTGGTCGTCATCGCGCTCATGGCCGCGCAGGCAATCGGGCGAGCGACCGTGCTGCGAGACAAGTCCGCGGTGGCGGTCGCGGTGGGCGCCGGCTTTTTCATGCTGAGCGATTCATTGCTGGCGACCAACAAGTTCGCCTTCGCCCTGCCGATGGCGCAGTTCTGGGTGCTCGCGACCTACTATGTGGCGCAGATACTGATCACGTGCAATGCGCGGCCTGCAACCTCAGTCGTGGCGAATCACTCCGCGAACAGTTCCCCAGCGCTCTTCGGCGGGGCCACGCCCAAGTGACGGAAAGCGGCCAGGGTGGCCACGCGGCCGCGCGGGGTGCGCTGCAGGTAGCCTTGCTGAATCAGATAGGGCTCGATCACGTCCTCGATGGTGCCCGCTTCCTCGCCGATGCTGGCGGCGATATTGTCCAGGCCCACCGGGCCGCCGTCGAAACGGTGGATCACCGCCTCCAGCAATTTGCGGTCCATCACGTCGAAGCCTTGGGGGTCGACGTCGAGCATCGCCAAAGCCTTGTGCGCGATCTCCTGCGTGATCTGCCCGGTACCCTTCACGTCGGCATAGTCGCGCACGCGCCGCAACAGCCGGTTAGCGACACGCGGCGTTCCGCGTGAGCGCTTGGCGATCTCGATGCCGCCTTGCTCGTCCATTGGTGCCTTCAGCAGGCCGGCGCTGCGCTTGACGATGCGGGCGAGCTCCTCGGCGGTGTAAAACTCCAGCCGCGCGACGATGCCGAAACGGTCGCGCAGCGGGTTGGTGAGCATGCCCGCGCGAGTGGTCGCGCCCACCAGCGTGAACGGCTGCAAATCCAGCTTGATCGATCGCGCGGCCGGGCCTTCGCCGATCATGATGTCGATCTGGTAGTCCTCCAGCGCTGGGTACAGGATTTCCTCGACTACCGGTGAGAGCCGATGGATCTCGTCGATAAACAGAACGTCATTCTTCTCGAGGTTGGTGAGCAGCGCCGCCAGGTCCTTGGGTTTTTCCAGCACCGGCCCGGAAGTCTGGCGCAGGTTCACGCCCAGCTCGTGCGCGATGATGTGTGACAGCGTCGTCTTCCCGAGCCCCGGTGGCCCGAACAGCAGCACATGATCCAGCGCCTCGCCGCGCATCCTGGCCGCGCCGATGAAGATTTCCAGCTGTTCGCGCGTCTTGGTCTGACCGACGTATTCCTGCAGCAGCTTGGGCCGCAGGGCGCGCTCGATCGCTTCCTCGCCCGGCGACGCGGCCGCGGCCGAAACTACGCGCTTGGGCGCCGGCATCTGGAAGTCGTCGGTCTGGATGGTCATGGTCAGGGAGCTGTAGTCCAGCGGGCCAGTGGCTCGCGCGCCCAAGCGTCAACGGTGGCCCCGATGTCGGACTGCGGCAGTGAGGGGCTGAGTTTCAGTGCGCTTTCGCGCTTCGCCACGCCCTCACGCGCGCGGTCCATCAGCTCGGCCAGCGAGCGGCCCGGAATTGACTCCTGTCCCAGGAGCTCCTGCACAAAGTAGGTATGGTCGCTGTGGAATTCGCACCCGAACGAGGTGCGGTCGCGCGCCGAGGCTGTGAAAATGATGCGCGACGGGTCGCGCAAAGGCCCGATGAACGAACCGGAATAACAGGCGGATATCACGACCAGGGTGGGTTTGCCGCGCAGGGCAGCCATCCATTGCCCCAGATCGCGCGACGTGATCACGCCCAGGTCGGTATTGCCCGCGTTGACCGCCAACGCGTCGGGCCGGCCGTGACTGGCGAACAGCAGAACCACTTTGTCCTGTGGCCGCGCCAACGCGCCAACCTCTTTCAGCACCGTCTCGACGTTTTCCCGGGTAGCGAAAGGCCAGCCGCCGTCCTGGCCGAAGGCCGGGTTGCCCAGGCGAAAGCTGATAGCCTGGGAGTCGGCGATGCGAGCCGCCTTTTCCGCCAGCAGCACATCGCTTTGAAAAGCCTTCGATTGGGAATGCAGCGCAAACCCCGCGAAGATGACACGCGGTGCCCGATCCGCGCCGACGCTCCGTCTGGCGGCCTGCACCTGCTGCTGCAAAAGCGCGTCGCTTCGCAGCTTGTTGTTCTCCGAATAAGGCGAGCCTGCGCAGCCGCAAAGCAGCACAAGCGCCATCAGGGCCAGATACCGCGGCAACGGGTTATTCATGGACGGCCCTTTCCTATTTGGCCAGGGCTTTCAGCGCCAGCCTGATGCCGTCACTCACGCCGACGTCCTTGGGCAGCGCCTTGAGCGAAGTGGCGGCTTCCTTGTCGCTGTAGCCCAGGGCGACCAGCGCCTGCAGGATGTCGGCCTGCGCGTCGCTGGTGACCGAAGTTCCGGGCCCAAGGCCCAGGTCCGGGCCGAACTTGCCTTTGAGTTCCAGCAGCAGGCGTTCGGCGGTTTTCTTGCCGATGCCCGGCACCTTGACCAGCCGGCCCGCATCCTGCGCCGTCACCGCCTGCGCGATGTCGGCCACGCTCATGCCCGAAAGCACTGACAGGGCCGTGCGCGGGCCCACGCCGGAAATCTTGATGAGTTGGCGAAAGGCCTCGCGCTCGGCGCCCGAGCCAAAGCCGTACAGCACTTGGGCGTCCTCGCGCACGACGAAGTGCGTCAGCAGGCTGACTTTCTCGCCGACGGCGGGCAGGTTGTAGAACGTGCTCATAGGCACATCGACTTCATAGCCGACGCCATTGCAGTCCACCAGCACCTGCGGCGGATTCTTGTCGCCTAGCGTTCCAGTCAATTTGCCTATCATGGGGGTCCTTGGCTCTCCGGCCGTTTCGGGTTTCACCGGAATTATCGACTTGATTCTCAAACATACCTTCTCGCCA
>DATNCB010000790.1:0-3820 GCA_035571715.1 Ramlibacter sp. | reverse complement strand
CTGGTGGCCTGGGGCTGAATCGAACAGCCGACACGCGGATTTTCAATCCGCTGCTCTACCAACTGAGCTACCGGGCCGGAGCCGGCGATTATATCAGCCGCTACGCTTTCCTCGAGACAGATCCACGCCCAGCTGCTTGAGTTTGCGATAGAGATGGGTGCGCTCCAGGCCGGTCTTTTCCGCCACGCGCGTCATCGATCCGCCTTCCTTGGCGAGATGAAACTCGAAATACGATTTCTCGAATTCGTCGCGCGCATCGCGCAGCGGTTTGTCGAGCTCGAACAGCTGCTGCGCCTGCGGGCCCATGTCGACGACCGCGGGAATCGTTTGGCCCCCGGTCATCGCCGCTTCCACTGTCAATTCGACCACCGGCAGCGGCGCCACACCGGCGGCGCCCAGCCTGCGCGGCACCGCGCCGCTATTGCGCGCCAATCCCGTTTCCACAGCCTTGAGCAGCTTCTGCATGGTGATGGGCTTTTCCAGGAATGACTGCGCGCCGATCTTGGTGGCCTCCACTGCGGTCTCGATGGTGGCGTGCCCGCTCATCATGATGACCGGCATGCTGAGCATGCCCGTGGTGGACCACTCCTTGAGCAGGGTAACGCCATCGGTGTCGGGCATCCAGATGTCGAGCAGCACCAGATCGGGCCGGCCGCGCCCGCGCGCCGCTCGCGCCTGAGCAGCGTTCTCCGCCAGCTCGACGTTGTGTCCTTCGTCGTTCAGGATTTCCGAGAGCAGGTCGCGAATGCCAAGCTCGTCGTCGACGACCAGTATGTTTGCCATGTTTTCCAGCACTTCCCCCGCGGTCGGGAAGGGTGTTGTTGCTACGCCGCAACTGCGAATGATAGCGATACTTGGGCGCCCGCGATGGCGCCATTTTCGACGCGGTTTTTCAGGTCGATGCGCGCGCGGTGCTCATCCGCGATCTTTTTGACCACGGCCAAGCCCAGCCCGGTGCCCTTGGACTTGGTGGTGACGTAGGGCTCGAAGGCGCGCTTCAGGATGTGATCGGGAAAACCGCTGCCAGTGTCCTGCACGATCAGGCGGGCGCGCCGCACCGTTGCGTTCCATTGCGTCTTTACCGTCACCTCGCGCAGCGCCGCGCCTTCGGTGGCGTCCTGCGCGTTTTGCAGGAGGTTGTGCAGCACCTGGCGCAGCTGCTGCGCGTCGCCCATGATCCTGGGGCAATCGGCGTCCAGCTCCATGCGCACGGGCACATGGGCCGACACGTCGCCGCGCTCGCCGCCCTCGCGCGCATACAGGTGCAGGACGTCGCTCACCAGCGCGTTCAGGTCCACCGGCTTGAGCTGCGCCGCGGGCAGCCGGGCATAGTCGCGAAACTCGTTCACCAGGCGCTTCATCGCCTCGACCTGCTCCACGATCGTGCGCACCGATTTTGTGAGCATCGCCTGTTCGGTCTCGCCCACTTTGCCGGCCAGCTTCATCTCCAGGCGCTCGGCCGACAACTGGATCGGCGTCAGCGGGTTCTTGATCTCATGGGCCAGCCGGCGGGCGACTTCGCCCCAGGCCTGGGCGCGCTGGGCCGACACGATTTCGGAGATGTCGTCGAACACCAGCAGCCGCGCCGCCTTGCCGGGCGAATCCACGGGCATTTCCGCGCCGCGGGCGACCAGCGTGATGGCGTTCTGCGGCGAGCCGGGCTGCGCGGTATCGAGTTCGAACGATTGCTGCCAGTGGTCCAGCCCGTGCTGTTTGCGTTCGTTCATGTAATCGTCGAACTGCTGCTGGACGGACAAGCCGAAAGGTTCCAGCCCCTCGACGCTGGCCAGCGGCAGGCCGTCGTAAACCGCGAGGGGCGTGCGCAGGATGCGCGTTGCGCCGGGATTGGACGACAGGATGTTGCCCTTCTCGTCCAGCACGATCACGCCGGCCGTCAGGTTGTCCAGGATGGTCTGCAGGTTGGCGCGGGCGGCGCTGACCTGGCCCATGCTCTTGTCGACGGCAGCGCGCGCATCCGCCAGTTGCTGCGTCATCTCGGCGAACGACCGGGTCAGGCCGCCGAGTTCGTCCTTGCCCTGCAGGGCTGGTTTTGGAGAGAGATCGCCGGCCGCCACCTCGCGCACGCCAGCGGCCAGCAGCAGCAGCGGGCGCGCCAGCTGGTTGCCCAGGATGACGGCCAGCAACACGGCGCCGAAAACCGCGAGAAAAAGACTCAGCGTGAGGGTGCCGATGTACATCCGGCGCAGGCCTTCGCGGCCCAGGGCCCGTTCCTGGTATTCGCGGTTGGCCTCCTGCACCGCAATCGCATTGGCCACCAGCGTGGGCGGCAGACTCTGCGTGACCTGCAGCACGCGCGGCTCGGCCAGCAGCCCCAGGGTCGGATGCGACACCACGGCCAGCGCCTTGATGCGGGCGCTGCTCGCGGCATTGGGCCCGAGCTCGTCGAGCCCCTCGACGATGGCCAGCGAGCGTTGTGCCCGCACGTTGCGCAGCTGCTGGGGCGTGGGGTGCTCCGGGTTGAGCTGAAACCGCGACTGGCCCGCCGTCGCGATCAACTGGCCGGTGCCGCTCCACAGAATCAGGTCGTTGGCCGGCAGTTGCTCGCGCAACCGCTCCAGCGCCAGCGCGGCCGACGCGTCGGGCGTCTCCGCCAGTTGCGCCGCGGCCGCCCGCGTCTTGCTGGCCAGGTCATTGGCCAACGTGTCGAGCGTCACGCGGCCCAGGTTCAGGCCGGCGTCGAGCGCGCCCTCGACCTTGACGTCGAACCAGCTTTCGATGGAACGCGAGACGAACTGGTAGGACACGACGTAGATCAGCACGCCGGGCAGAAAGCCGACCAGGGCGAAGATGGCGGCCAGCTTGACCAGCAGGCGGCTGCCGAATTTGCCGCGGCGCACCCGCGACACCAGGCGCACGCCAACCCAAATCAGGACCAGCAGCAGCAGGCCCGCCACCACGATGTTGATGACAAACAGGCGCCCGTAGTTGCGCTCGTACAGCTCGCGGTTGTTGGTCGCCTGGGTCAGCAGGAACAACAGGACGATGCCGATGGCGACGATCACCGCCGCGGCGACGGCCACCGCCCAGCGGAATGCGGCCGAACTGCGCAGGGGAAAGCGCGACGAGGCGTCGGAAGAACGCTGCGTGCTCACTTCGGGTTCTCGATGGCCAGGCGCTGATTGCGCAAGGCCGCGATGTTCCAGTCTGAATGGCCGAAAGCGCCAATCTGGAACGGCCGCGGCAGCTGGGACACGTCCAGGCGGAACCGGAAGTCGACGTTGTAGCGGGCGTCCGGGTCCACGTCGCTGGCTTCGGCGATCTTCCAGTGCGATATGTGCTGGACCGCGGCCATCGCTTCCTCGCGCGTTTCAAAGGTCTGGCCCAGGGCCAGGCCCGAGTTGCCGATCGGCATGGGTGAAACCACCAGGCGCCAGCGCCGCGTCAACGGCTGGTAGGACAGGCGCATGTGACGCTCGGCCGCGGCCACCTGTTTGTCGTACCAGTACCAGCGGTCGCGAAACAGCGCGGCTTCGGCCACGAAGAACATGGGAATGCCCTTGTCGAGCGCATCGTCGATGACGGTGGGTAACTCGAACACGATGTTGGCCGACAGCAGCACCCCTTCCTCGCTGCGCTCCAGGCGCAGCTGGTTGATTTCGGTGGCGGGCGGCTGAGCGAGTGCCGGCGCCGCCAGCGCGAGCAGGCACGCGGCCAGCATGCCCCAGGCGCACTCAAACGCTTTGCGCAGCAGACACCCGCTCCGCGCGTTTTTCAAGCAACGCGAAATAAAAACCGTCGTGGTCACCTTCCAGATTGTCCGGGACGCCATTGGCCTTTGCCCCCGTTTGGGGCATTAAAT
>DATNCB010000789.1:0-1281 GCA_035571715.1 Ramlibacter sp. | reverse complement strand
TGATGCTGATTTTCCTGGGCATCTTCGTCGACCAGGTCAGCATGATGATGATCACGCTGCCGATCTTCATGCCGATCGTGCAGACCCTGGGCGTCGACCCGATCTGGTTCGGCGTGATGTTCCTCATCTGCATGCAGCTGGGCCTGCTGCTACCCCCGCACGGGCTCCTGCTGATGACGATGCGAGGCGTCGCGCCGGCGGAAGTGACGATGGCGCATATCTTTCGTGCCGTCGTACCCTACGTCGTGATGAGCCTATTGCTGCTGGCGTCGGTGTTCTGGTTCCCGCCGATCGCGACCTGGCTGCCGCGGCTGATCGGCTGAAGGTGACGTGGCGTCAGTCGCCTTCGAATTCGCACAACGCAAAGACTTTTTGGCCGTGCGACGTCAGTCGCTGCCGGCCGCCCAGGTCAGGCAAGTCGATGACAAAGCAGCACTCCACGATCGTGCCTCCCATGGACTCGATCAACTTGACGGCAGCCTCGGCCGTACCGCCGGTGGCCAGCAAGTCATCGGCCACCAAAATGCGGTCACCCCGGCTGATTGCATCCAGATGGATTTCGATCCGGTCGGTGCCATACTCGAGTTCGTAGTCATGACCAACCGTTTCCGCAGGCAGCTTGCCTTTCTTGCGAATAGGCACGAACCCCACGCCCAGCTGAAACGCGAGCGCCGCGCCCACGATGAAGCCCCGGGATTCGATCCCGGCGACCTTGTCGATCTTGACGCCCGCATAACGATTGACCAGTTCGTTGATGGTGTTTCGGAAACCCACGGGATCTTTCAACAGGGTCGTAAAGTCGCGGAACATCACGCCTTGCTTCGGGAAGTGAGGGACGGTGCGAATACGTGACTTGATCGGCATGGGGGCAATGGTAATACCTGGCGGGCGCATACTGCGTGGCGCCCCGAAAGGCTGAACATGAATGTCGACATCCGCCCGTTTCGCATCGCCGTCGGCGACGACGTGCTTCAGGACCTCCAGACGCGCCTGCGCAACACCCGTTGGCCTGAGGCCGAGCCGGTCGATGACTGGAGCCAGGGGGCGCCTCTGGCATGGATCCAGGACATTTGCCGCTATTGGGCCGATACCTATGATTGGAGAGCCCGCGAAGCCAGGCTGAACCGCTTCGCGCAGTTCGTCACCACGCTCGACGGGCTCGATATCCATTTCATCCACGTGCGCTCGCCGCATGCCGACGCCATGCCGCTGCTGATCACCCACGGCTGGCCCGGCTCGATCGTCGAGTTCCAGAAGGTGATCGAGCCGCTGACCGATCCC
>DATNCB010000788.1:0-5570 GCA_035571715.1 Ramlibacter sp. | reverse complement strand
CATGGACGTGCACCAGGCGGCGCTGCTGGGCCAGCACGCGCTGGCGTACACGGCGCTGAGCTATTTCGCCATCACGATTCATCGCCGCCTGTTGTGGTTCAGCGTGCCATCCCAGGCGGTGCAGGTGCTTCCGCTGTTTGTGGCGGCTCATGCCATCGAACTGGCCGTGCGGATGCTGGCCGGCGGAATTTTTCCCGGTTGGACGGTTTTCCTGACTCCATTTGTAGAAGCTCTGCTGTGGCCGGTCGTCAGCGTGGTCTTATTGGTGCCCCAGCGCCGCGCGCCCGACCCGGATGAAAATAGGCCCTTGTAAGAGAGCGGCCCCCGACCCTTACCGCCGCAATGACCGAACTGCGTAACGTCGAAGCCGACCTCTCGCGTTTCCGCGCGCGCGTGTTGGTGGCCAGCATCGTCGTCCTGGTGGCGTTCTTTTTGCTGGTCAGCCGGTTGGTCTACCTGCAGGTGGCGCGCTACCAGGACCTGAGCGAGCAGGCCGAAAACAACCGCACCTCCATTGTGCCGGTGGTCCCCAACCGCGGCCTGATCGTGGATCGCAACGGCATCGTGCTGGCCACGAATTATTCGGCCTACACGCTGGAGATCATGCCCGCGCGCCTGACAGCCAGCCTGGACCGCACCATCGAGGAGCTGTCGCAGGTGATCGAAATCCAGTCGCGCGACAAGCGGCGTTTCAAGAAGCTGCTGGAGGAGTCCAAGAGCATCGACTCGCTGCCGATCCGCACCCGGCTGACCGACGAGGAAGTGGCCCGGTTCGCGGCCCAGAGCTATCGTTTTCCGGGCGTGGACATCAAGGCCCGGCTGTTCCGCAATTACCCCTGGGGCGAGCTCGCGAGTCACGTGATCGGCTACATCGGGCGCGTCAACCAGGCGGAAAAGGCCGTGATCGAGGACTGGAGCGACGAGCAACAGGCCAACTACCGCGGCACCGAATACATCGGCAAGCTGGGCGTGGAACAAAGCTACGAAAACCAATTGCATGGCATCACCGGCGTGGAGCAGGTGGAGACCTCGGCCGGCGGCCGGGCGATGCGCAAGCTGGCCAGCAGTCCGGCAACACCCGGCAACACGGTGGTGATGTCGATCGACATCAAATTGCAGAAGCTGGTCGAGGACTTGTACGGCGAGCGCCGCGGCGCGCTGGTGGCGCTGGACCCCAACACCGGCGAGGTGCTGGCGTTCGTGAGCAAGCCCACGTTCGACCCCAATCTGTTCGTCGAGGGCATCGACAGCGAGAACTGGCAGGCGCTGAACGAGTCCCTGGACAAGCCGCTGCTCAATCGCGCGCTGCGCGGCACCTATCCGCCCGGCTCGACCTACAAGCCGTTCATGGCGCTGGCGGCGCTGGAAACCGGCAAGCGCACGCCGATGCAAGTGATCCATGACCCCGGCTTTTTCATGTTCGGCGGCCATCGCTTCCGTGACGACAAGGAAGGCGGCCATGGCAGCGTCGACATGTACAAGTCGATCGTTATGTCCTGCGATACCTACTACTACATCCTGGCCAACGACCTGGGTGTGGACGTGATGCACGAGCAGATGCAGCGCCTGGGCTTCGGCGAACTCACCGGCATCGACATCCTGGGCGAATCGCGCGGCCTGCTGCCCTCCACGCACTGGAAGCGCACGGCCTATCGCAAACCGGAGCAGCAGAAGTGGTACGCGGGCGAGACCATCTCCCTGGGCATCGGCCAGGGCTACAACAACTTCACCATCCTGCAGCTGGCGAATGCGCTGGGCACGGTCGCGAGCAATGGCGTGAAGACCAAGCCGCACCTGGTCAAGGAAGTGGTCGACATCGTCACGCACGAGCCGCACCCGACGGTGCCGGAACCGCTGGGACGCATTCCAGCCAAACCTGAAAACATCGCAGTCGTTCGCAAGGCCCTGGTGGGCGTCAACATCGAGGGCACCTCGTCCCGGGCCTTCAGCGGAGCGCAGTACACCAGCGGCGGCAAGACCGGCACCGCCCAGGTGGTCCAGATCAAGGCGAACGAGAAGTACCACGCCTCGCAGGTGGACGAGCGGCACCGCGACCACGCCCTGTTCATGGCTTACGCGCCGGCCGAGGACCCGAAGATCGTGCTCGCGATGATTGTGGAGAACGCCGGCTTCGGCGCCCAGTTTGCCGCGCCGATCGCACGCCGCGTGTTCGATTACTGGATCAAGGGGCTGTATCCCAGTGAAGAGGACATGGCCGCCGTACACCTGGGCAAAGCCCCGGCGCCGATCGGCAAGCCGCGCAATGCGGCCGACGTGGCGTGGCCGCCGGGCGGTGGTGCCGCGGCGGCCGCCGCTGCAGCGGCTTCGGCGCCGATCGCCGCAACGCCAGCGGCTGCCGCGTCGGCAACGGTGTCAGCGGTGCCGGCATCGGCCACCGTCAGGACGGCGGCTCCCTAGCGAGGGACCCGACTGATCAGGATCCCCTAGCTGAGCAATTGGGCCAAAAATCCCGGGTGCAACTTCAGCGCGGCCAGTCCGGCCACGCCCATCACGGTGCCGAAAACCGCGGGCACCATGGCCAGCCCAAACAGCCACCACAGCTGCGTGAGCGAGGCCACGGCCAGCAAGGCGATCGAAATCGCGATGGCCGCGTCGGCCAGGTCGAACTGGTCGTCACGGTAATTCAGCGCGTCGTAGGTGTTCTGGTCGGCCAGGGCCCGCTGGCGCAGCTCCTCCTTCTTCTGCGCCTGTTCTTCGGCGAGCTTCTGGTACTGCGCGATCGCCTGCTCGTACCCGGCCCGCTGGGCGGCGGGCCGCTCGGCGGCCTGCAGCCGCAACTGCACCAGCGTGGACTTCGCCACTTCTTCGCGCAGGTTGCGCGCCTGGTAGAAGGCCCAGTGGTCCACCTTGTCGGCCTGCGCCTGCTGCATGGCTTGCACGATGTTGTCGTCCTTGACCTTGCAGATGCCCATCACGGTACTGAGCAGAGCGACCGAGACGGCCACCGCCGCATTCAGGCGAGACGGCCGGGCCGGCGTTTCTTTTTCGGCTTCCACGCTATCCAGGGGGTTGATGTCCATCGCCCGATTGTGCAGGCAACGCGGCCGGCGGCCACGCCGCGACTAGCGGATTGCCTGCAGCAGCCATCCGCCCACCTCGTCGGGCATCCATCTGGCATGCGCTGGCATGCGGCCGCACGGAAAACCGACATGCCCGCCTCCGGCCGGCCGCCACAGCGTCACCTGCGAGCCGACCTCGCCGCGCGCCGGCAGGCTGCCAGCCGGCACGAACGGATCGTTCAAGGCGTTGAGAACCAGCGCCGGAATACGGATGCGGTGCAGGTGAGGCTTGGCTGAAGCGCGCGCGTAGTAATCGTCCGCGTTGCGAAAGCCGTGCACCGGCGCGGTGAAGATGTTGTCGAACTCGTACAGGTCGCGCGCTGCCATGAGCCGCTCGCCATCGAAGAGGCCGGGGTGCTGTCTGAGCTTGGCCAACGCCTTGGGTTTCATGCTGCGCAGGAACATGCCGGTGTAGACCAGCCGGTTGAAGCCGCGCCCGATGGCCTGCGAACCGGCGGCGAGATCGACTGGCGAACACACCGCGGCGACGGCGCTCACGCTTCTGCCGGCCTGGTCGCCGGCCTCGGCGGCCCACCGCATCAACGCATTGCCGCCCAGGGACACGCCGGCGGCGACGATGGGCCCGCCATGCCGCTCGTGCAGCCGGGCCAGGATCCAGCCGATTTCCTCGTGGTCGCCTGAATGGTAGGCGCGCGGCGCATGATTGAGCTCACCGCTGCAGCCGCGGAAGTGCGGGACGGCATAGGCCATCCCGCGTGAGCGCGCGAAGTCGGCGAGAGCCTCCGCGTAGTGGCTGCGCGAAGATCCCTCCAGCCCGTGGAACAGGACCAGCAGCGGCCTGGTATCGGTGGCCGGCGAGGAGCGCGGCGGCGGCCGTTGCCAGGCGACGCCGGCTGCTTCGGGGGCTTCAGTCGAGAGCCAGTCGACGTCCAGGAAGTCGCCATCCGGAGTGGCCCAGCGCTCGCGGCGGTACGCGGCGCGTGCGCCGAAGCCGCGGCGCGCATAGAGCGCAGGCCAGATGGTTTGCAGGTTGCCGCCGGGCAGCCACCAGGGCGCGGTGTAGGGCCTGTTCAATGCAGCACCTGCGGATTGCCGGAAACTTCCTGCACTTCGCTGCGGGTTCCCGGACTGGCATGGTGTGCCACCATGCGCCAGCCTTGCGCCGTCTTGTGATAGACGTTGGTGGCGATCACCCAGGCGTGGCCCGGCCCCTCGGCCGTCAGCACCTCGATCCGCTCGAGCACGTTGTGCACCGCGCTGGCCACGGCCTGCAGCTTGCGCGCGCGCTCCGGCCATGCGCGGATGCTGCCGTTGTTGAACATGGACTCGAAGGTCGCGCGGATGGCCACGGCGCCCACCAGGCGCGGACCGCCGGGATGAACACAGACGATGTCGTCCTCGTCGGCCCAGCAGGCCATCAGCCGGTCGATGTCGCCGGTTTGCAGCGCGTCGTAGAACGCGGCTTCGACATCGTCGGCATCGCCTTCAAGATTGGCGGCCTGGATCTTGGTCTTGCGCATGAAGCTGTGGGTCTTGCTGCGATTCTGCCGGATTCAGGGCCGCAGCCACTGCCCGGCAACCTCGCGCAGGTCGCCCTGCGCAGCGCGCCATACCAGTTCAGGCGGCGCGATATGGATGCCGGGCGGTGCCAGCTGCAGCGCAACGGCCAGCAGTTCGGCCACCTTCGTCGCTCGCACCGGCTGCTCGCTGCTGGGCACCATGAACTTGCCGACCGAGAGCATCCAGTGCGCAATACGCGACGGAATTCCCGATGCAGTCGCGGCGCCGGGTTTTTGAGCCGATCGGATGAGCAGCAGCCGCTCGAAACCGAGGGCCGCGACGGCCTGCTCGTCCAGGCTGGCGAGGCCGCGCTTGAGTGCCTGGGGCAGCCGTCCCTGGGCGTGCGGCAGGACGATCGCAACGGTCGTGATGCCGCTGCGGCGCATCCAGTGCGCCAGCGCCGGCAACTGATCGGGCCGCGGTGTCCACAGCGCCCGCTCGCGCTGGTAGAACAGGCGCGGTGGATCGAATAGGATGACGCCGGTTTCGGCGCTCGTTGGCGGCCAGCCGGCCGGCCAATCGGATGCCACCAGCGTCGTCGCGACGCTCCGCAGTGCGGGCGTGATAGGCTCGCGCGCCAGCACTTGCGTGCTTTCGAACCGCTGCAGGCCGACCAGGCGGCGCAACACTTCATTGCCCAGCATGCCCGTCGCACCGGCGATGACCAGCCGCGGTTGTCTCGAAGCTTTTCGCCGGGCCGCCGGCAGCTCTTGAATCGGGCCGGGAAGCATCCCATCTATGCTACCGTTGACTCACCTACTGAAGGAACAACAACATGAAACGCTGGCTCCTCATGCTCCTCGCGGCCGTGTCGCTCACCGGCTGCGGCTACAACGATTTCCAGAAGCTGGACGAGCAGGCCAAGGCGGCCTGGAGCGAAGTGCTCAACCAGTACCAGCGCCGGGCGGACCTGGTGCCCAACCTCGTGGCCACCGTCAAGGGCGAGGCCAACTTCGAGCAGGAGACGCT
>DATNCB010000787.1:0-1361 GCA_035571715.1 Ramlibacter sp. | reverse complement strand
CTCTTGCCGTTCTGGTCGAAGATCGTCCAGGTGCGCAGATAGGGTGTGTACTTGAAGAGGACCGGCAGGCGCCCGCTTGCCGCCTTGCCCTCTTTGGTCGGCAGGATGAGCTCGTAGGCCAGCCGCGTTCCGTCCGCCATCCGCAGGTAGAAGGACTTCCGCCTCGTTCCGTCATAGGCGGCCTCGGAATACCCGCGGTATTGCCCGAACCGGGACACCTGTTCCTGCTCCGCGGGGCGGTTGAACAGGAACAGGGCCAGTGCGACAGCTATGGCGGCTGAGAGGGCATAAGCGGCTCTTCTGCCGGTCAGCATGCGCAAACCCTACTGGACCGTCAGCTTCTTCGATGCCGCGGTGACCTTCTTCGGCAGCTGCAAGGTCAGCACGCCGTCGGCGTATTTCGCTTCGGCCTTGCTGTCGTCCACGTCGTCGGCCAGGCTGAACGTGCGCGACACATTGCCGTAGTAGCGCTCGCTGCACAGCACCTTGTCGCCGTCGCCTTTTGTCTGGCTCTCGTGCTTGACCTCGGCGTCGATCTGCACGATGTTGCCGTCGATGCGGATATTGATGTCCTCTTTTTTCACGCCGGGAATGTCGGCCTTGACTTCATAGGCGTTGTCCTTTTCCGAGACGTCGACGCGCATTTTCAGCACGGGTGTTTCCGCATCGGAAGCGACGGGAGCGAGGAAGCGGCGCAGGACGGATTCGAAGTTGTCGTTGAACGCCGGGTGGATTAAACGAAGGTTGCTCATGACTCACCTCATTGAAACGAGTTGAAGAAAAATAGTGGGCCGGAAAGCCCGGTCCTCTCAGGCGGTGACCTCGAGGTGGTCCACGACCCCGGAAACGCCGTGCGCCGAGAACGCGACACCGAGGGCTGCGTCATGTTCGGCCATGGAATGCACTTTGCCGCTCAAAGTGACGACCGCACCTTTCACCGCGATTTCGATGTGCCTGGCTTCGCGCTCGGCCTGCCGCGTGAGTGCGGCCTTGATCTGCGCGGCGATGTCCTTGCCTTGCACGCGCGGCTTGATCGTCACTGCATTGGTGATGCCGCGCACCCCCGCAAGCGGCCGCAGGCATTGTTCCGCGCTGGAGAACTGGTAACCCCAGTCGACCTGGCCTGTGAGTGCGATCCAGCCATTCTCGACTTCGACCTTCAACTTGCCATCGGGAACCAGTGAATTCAGGCGCAACGCCGCGGCGGCCGCCTGCGCGACTTCGAAGTCGCTGCGGACGTGTTCGGGGGCAAGTTTCACGTCCAGGTCGAGCGCGATGGCGCGCACCCCCGATACGCGCCTTACCGCGCGTTCGACGGCGTGCTTCTCGGCATAGGTGTCCAGATGGCCGGCGAGCGTGAC
>DATNCB010000786.1:0-1990 GCA_035571715.1 Ramlibacter sp. | reverse complement strand
GCGGCGTGTGCGCCACCCGAGCGAAGTGGTGCAGGCGGGCCAGGAAATCACTGCCAAGATCCTCAAGTTCGACACCGAGAAGAACCGGGTGTCGCTGGGCCTCAAGCAGATGGGCGATGACCCGTGGATGGGCGTGAACCGTCGCTACCCGCAGGGCACGCGCATGTTCGGCAAGATCACCAACATCGCCGACTACGGTGCGTTCGTGGAACTCGAGCCCGGCATCGAAGGCCTGGTGCACGTCTCCGAGATGGACTGGACCAACAAGAACGTTGCCCCCAGCAAGATCGTCTCGCTGGGTGACGAAGTCGAAGTCATGGTGCTGGAGATCGACGAGGACAAGCGCCGCATCAGCCTGGGCATGAAGCAGTGCAAGGCCAACCCCTGGCAGGAATTCGCGCAGAACACCAAGCGCGGCGACCGCGTCAAGGGCCCGATCAAGTCCATCACCGACTTCGGCGTGTTCGTCGGCCTGGCCGCCGGCATCGACGGCCTGGTGCACCTGTCGGACCTGTCCTGGAACGAGCCGGGCGAGCAGGCCGTGCGCAACTACAAGAAGGGCCAGGAAGTCGAAGCGATCGTGCTGGCCGTGGACGTGGACCGCGAACGCATCAGCCTGGGCATCAAGCAGCTGGACGCCGATCCGTTCACCACCTTCGTGTCGGTGCACGACAAGGGCTCGGCCGTGACCGGCAAGGTCAGGACCGTGGATCCCAAGGGCGCCGAAATCGACCTGGGCCAGGACATCGTCGGTTACCTGCGCGCCAGCGAAATCTCCCGCGACCGCGTGGAAGATGCCCGCAACGTGCTCAAGGAAGGCGATGAGGTCAGTGCCGTGGTCGTGAACATCGACCGCAAGACACGCAACATCCAGTTGTCGATCAAGGCCAAGGACATGGCCGACCAACAGGAGCAGATGTCCAATCTGTCGCAGCAGTCGGCGCGCGAAAACGCCGGCACGACCAGCCTGGGCGCCCTGCTGCGCGCCAAACTGGACAACACCGAGAAATAGGAAACAAAGGGACAGTCATTGCGGGTCTGACCCGCAATCCATGCCACACCGGAGACGCCGTTTCCGGCGCGGCGCGGATCCCGGATCAAGCCCGGGATGACAGGCCCCCCGAGAGACCCATGACCCGCTCTGATCTCGTCGAAGAACTGGCCGCGCGTTTCAGCCAGCTCACGCACCGCGACGCGGAATACGCCGTCAAGACGATTCTCGACGCGATCAGCGAAGCGCTGGTGCGCGGGCACCGCATCGAAATCCGCGGCTTCGGCAGCTTTTCGATCAACCGCCGCCCCCCGCGCATGGGGCGCAATCCGCGTTCCGGCGAGAGCGTGCATATTCCGGAAAAGCGCGTGCCCCATTTCAAACCGGGCAAGGCGCTGCGTGAAGCAGTGGACGAGCGGACGCGGGAGATGGAAGGGGCCGGGGTCCGGGGGAACCCCTAGAATCCTCGCATCGAGGAGCTCAATGAAATACCTCATGTGGCTGCTCAAGGCAGCCATTTTTTTTACCCTGTTCGCATTTGCGCTGAACAACCAGCAGGACGTGACCGTGCGTTTCTTCTTCGGCACGCTCTGGCGCGCGCCGTTGGTGCTGGTGGTGCTGGCGGCCTTCGCTCTGGGCGTCGGCGTGGGTGCGTTGGGCATGGTGCCGCGCTGGTGGAAGCACCGCGTCGCAGCCCGCCGCGCGCATCAGGGGATGGCGGTTTCGCAAGCCACCGGCGAGCCGGCCAAGACTCCGCGCCATGGACTTTGACCTCAGCTGGGTGCTGTGGGGCCTGCCCATCGCGTTCGTGCTGGGCTGGCTGGCCTCGCGGCTGGACTTGCGCCAGCTGCGCATCGAGAACCGGCAGGCGCCCAAGGCCTACTTCCGTGGGCTCAATTTCCTGCTCAACGAGCAGCAGGACCAGGCCATCGACGCCTTCATCGAGGCGGTGCAGAACGATCCCGACACCTCCGAGCTCCACTTTGCGCTGGGCAACCT
>DATNCB010000785.1:0-3110 GCA_035571715.1 Ramlibacter sp. | reverse complement strand
GATGGACGGGATCACGCAGCGCTTTTCGTTCGACGACCTGATCGCCTACCGTTCCAAGAGCGGCATGAAGTTCCGCACCCGGCCACCCGGCACCGTAATCGGTCCGATCGGCCACGGCAGCCTCGACCTGCCCCTGGCCTGCGCGCGCGCCAAGGCGCTTGCCACGCACACCTTCAAGTTCACCGTCACCGGCCCGCACATGCTGGCCAAGACGCTGATCAACAAGCACTACGCCGACACGCCGGAACTGGCGCACGCAATCGCCGACGCGCTGGCCGCGCAGGTGCGCCACGTCGATGCCGACATCGTGCAGCTCGACGAAGCCAACCTGCCGGGCCACCCGGAAGAATGGGAATGGGCGGCTTCGGCCATGAACCGCGTGCTCGACGCCGTGCCGGGCACGCCGGCGGTGCACCTTTGCTTCGGCAACTACGGCGGCCAGACGGTGCAGAAGGGCACCTGGGACCGCCTGATCGACTACCTCAATGCGCTGCATGCCGACCACGTGGTATTGGAATGCGCGCACCGGCCGCCGGAGGAGCTGCAGGCCTTCCGCGAGCTGAAGCCGGAGATCGGCTTCGGCCTCGGTGTGGTCGACATCAAGGTGACCGACGTCGAGAGCGCCGACCAGGTGGCGCGGGCGATCGAGCGTGCCGAGAAGGTGCTGGGCGCCGGCCGGGTGCGCTACATTCACCCGGACTGCGGCTTCTGGATGCTCAAGCGGCCGATCGCCGACGCGAAAATGCGCGCTCTGAGCCTGGGGCGCGACCGCTTCGAGGGCATCGCCGCGCGTTAGGAGGCTGGGTGGCCCAGCCTCCTAGTGACCTACTTTGGGCATCTTGATCGAGCGATCCAGAAATTCGTTGGTGTACGTGGTCTTCACGTCGAACGTCTTGTCCAGCCCCACGTAATCCTTGACCAGCGCGTAGTCGGCCGCCATGCGCCCGTCTTCATGGATGCCCAGCGCGATCTCGCGCGAGAACTTGTCGTTCATCAGCTTCTCGACCAGGCCCCAGTTCTCCATCTCGTTGTCGAACTTGAGGGCGCCGTTGGCGTCCACCAGGGCCTGCACGCAGGGTTTCGGCTCCTTCACGCAGGCGGCAAATGCGCGCTGGGTGACCTTCACGAACTTGTCGACCAGCGGCCGGTTGGCTTCCAGGAACTTGGCGTTGACGATCACCGAGTTGCCATATGGGTTCAGGCCGGCGTCGCGCCAGGCCAGGAAACCCATGTCGTCGCCCAGCTCGCGCTGGAAGACGTGGTGGATGTTGAAAAAGGAAGTCGTCACGTCGATCGACTTGCCCTTCAGCGCCGCGAGCTTGGCGTTGGCGTCGATGTTCACCCAGGTCACCGACTTCGGGTCGAGGTTGTTGGCCTTGGCCAGGGCGGGCCACATCACCCGCGCGCCGTCACCCGCGGGGTTGCCGATCTTCTTGCCGGCGAAGTCCTTCACGCCCTTGATGCCCGAGCTCTTGAGCCAGTACATCCCCTGCGGCGAATTGGCGTAGACGTTGAATACCGCCACCGTGTCGGCACCCTTGCCCTTGGCCACCAGCACGCCGCCCATGTCGGCCAGCCCGAAGGGCGAGGCACCGGCGCCCACGCGCTGGGTGGACAGCGCGGAGCCCTTGCCGGGCTCCAGGTTCAGGTCGATGCCTTCCTTGGCATACCACCCCATCTTCTTGGCGTAGTAGTAGGGTGCGTGGTCGCCGCCCGGAACCCAGTTCAGGATGAAATCGACCTTCTGCTGCGCCTGCACCGAAGCCGACGCAAGGAGTGCTGCCGTCGCGGCGGCGAGAACGAATGATTGCTTCATGTTCATGCTGTGTGTTCCGTTTATGCGTTCAAGGGGTTTAAAAAACATCGCGCGGGGCGGATCTCGTTGACGCACCTCGATCAACTTGCTAGAGTCCCCGTTCACCAGATGGTGATTTATCGGGTCAGTATCGACTTGCTTCGCCCGGGCGCATATCCCGAGTTTTCCCTATGCAGCTAAGTGGCGACCGAGCAGCCGGAACGCATGCACGCGCAGCAACGGCTCCAGTCGACGTGATGCCCGGTCCCGCACGTGACACCGCACTCGAATCCAAGCTAGGCCGCTATTCGCTGGGTGTCGTCGCCCACCTGCTGCTGCTCCTGCTGTGGTACCTGTTCGTCCGCTTCGGGGAAGTGCCGAAGTTCGTCATGCCGGGGCCGGCCGACACGCTCGCCGCGCTGCTCGTGCCCGACTACGGCTGGTGGGCGAACGTGCGGGTAACGGCCACCGAGATTTACGGCGGCTACGCGCTCGCGCTGGTCGCCGGGGTGCTGCTCGCGCTGATGTTCACGTGGTCCAAGACGTTCGAGTCGCTGATGCTCCCGGTGCTGGTAACGCTGAACATGATTCCCAAGGTGGCGCTCGGCCCGCTGATCATCGTCTGGTTCAAGTACGGTGTCTTCCCGAACTCGATGATCGCGTTCTCGATCGCGGTGTTTCCCATCCTGCTGACCACCGCGCGCGGCCTGCGCGAGATCGAGCCGGAGTTGCTGGACCTGGTGCGCTCGCTGCGCGGATCCCGCTGGCAGCTGTTCACGAAGGTGCAGCTGCCCGGCGCGTTGCCTTATGTCTTCTCCGGCATGAAAGTGGGCGCCATCCTGGCGGTGGCCGGCGCTATCGTCGGCGAGTTTCTGGGCTCCGACCGCGGCCTCGGCTACCTCATGCTGCAGGTGCAGGTCACGCTCGACACGCCCGCCATGTTCATGGCGGTGATCCTGATCACGCTGCTCGGTGTGCTGCTGTACGGGCTCGTCATGCTGCTGGAGCACCTCTTAGTCCCCAAGGACGCCCGCGTCACATGAACCAACCCTTCATCCACCTGGCCGGAGTCACCAAGGTCTATCGCAGCGGGCGCAAGGAACACCTCGCCATCTCCGACGCGAGCTTCGACGTGATGCCGGGGGAACTGGTATCGCTGGTCGGCCCCTCCGGGTGCGGCAAGTCCACCCTGCTGAAGATCCTGGCCGGCCTGCACGGGCACGACGAGGGCACGGTGCGGATCGGCTCGCCGTCGCACCCGTTCGACCCGGCGCGCGACATCGGCATGGTATTCCAGGCCCCGCTGCTGCTGAAA
>DATNCB010000784.1:0-5855 GCA_035571715.1 Ramlibacter sp. | reverse complement strand
GCGCTCGAAGTCGTAGCCCTTTTCGACCCATTTGCGCACCGCGTCGCGCAGTTGCTGCTGGTCGTCGGAAAAATCAAAGTCCATTCGTGTTCTCCAAATTTCAGCCGAGCACCGTTTGGGCGACGATCGTCCGCTGCACTTCGTTGCTGCCGCCGTAGATCGTGGTCTTGCGCATGTTGAAATAGGTCGACGCCAGCGGCGCGCAGTGCGCGGCACCAACGAACTCGCCTTGCCAGCCGGCCTCCATCGCCTCGCGGATCAGCGGCAGCGCATAAGGCCCGGCCGCGAGCATCATCAATTCGCTGTAGCGCTGCTGGATTTCGCTGCCCTTGATCTTGAGCAGGCCGGCGATGTCCAGCGGGTTCTTGCCCGCCTTCACGGCCGACAGCACGCGCAGCACCATCATTTCCAGGGCCACCACGTCCACTTCGAGCTTGGCGATTTCGTCGCGGAAGCGCTGCGCATCGGCACCGCCTTGCTTCGCGTCGTACATGCCTTCGGCCTTGGCGATGCGCTTGAGCCGTTCGAGCTCGCGCTTGGCGCGGTTCACGTCCGCGATATTGGTGCGCTCATGCGACAGCAGGTGCTTGGCGTAGGTCCAGCCCTTGTTCTCCTCGCCGATCAGGTTCTCGGCAGGCACTTCGACATTGTCGAAGAAGACCTCGTTGACCTCGGGCTCACCGTCGAGCATGTAGATGGGCCGCACCGTCACGCCCGGTGACTTCATGTCGATCAGCAGGAACGAGATGCCGGTCTGCGGCTTGCCTTCGGTGCTGGTGCGCACCAGGCAGAAGATCCATTCGCCGTATTGCGCCAGCGTGGTCCAGGTCTTCTGGCCGTTGACGATGTACTTGTCGCCCTTGCGCTCGGCGCGGCACTTGAGCGATGCGAGGTCCGAGCCCGCGCCCGGTTCGCTGTAGCCCTGGCTCCACCAGACTTCGCCGCTTGCGATGCCGGGCAAGAAGCGCTGCTGCTGCTCGGGACTGCCGAACGCCATGATCACGGGTGCCACCATCACCGGCCCGAACGGCACGATGCGCGGCGCCCCGGCCAGTGCGCATTCTTCCTCGAACAGGTGCTTTTGCACGGCGTTCCAGCCCGGGCCGCCGAACTCCTTGGGCCAGCCGTAGCCCAGCCAGCCTTGCTTGCCGAGGATGCGCGCCCAGCGCTGCATGTCGTCACGCGTCAGGCGCAGCGAGTTGTGGACCTTGTTCGAAATTTCTTTCGGCAAATTGGCGCGCACCCATGCGCGCACTTCTTCGCGGAACTTCTGTTCTTCAGGGGTAAAAGCTAAATCCATACTAAATTCCGATCATCCTGAGCTTGTCGAAGGGCCTGAGCTTGTCGATGGAACCCATTATCCGCACGGTCGTTCTATTTCGCCTGTCCGGGTTGTGACATTCCGAGCTGCTCACAAAGATTTTGCACGGTGGAACGCAGGGCCGTCACTTCGTTTTCCAATGCTTCGATACGCGCCTCGAGTGCCAACGACACACCGCCCAGCGCCTGCGTTTCGTAGGCGCCAATCTCCACCGGCCCGCACAGCAAGTGAGCCCAGCGCTGCTCGCGCATACCCGGTGCGCGCGCCAGCTTCACCACGAGCGGGCCGCCCTTTTCCTCGGAGCGGTCCTGCAGCTCTTCCAGAAAGGCCTCGACCGATGAGATATCGGCGAAGCGATACCAGCGCTCGCAGTTGATGCGCAGCTCACCGGCAGTCTGCGGTCCGCGCAGCATCAGCAGGCCGAGCAGCACGGCCGACTGTTCGGGCACGCCCACGCCACGTTGGAAGTTGTGTTCCCAACGCGCCACCCGGCTGCCGCTGGACTGGAACACGAGAGTCAGCAGCTTCAGCGCATCGAGCGACTCCTGTGCCTGCGCGTCGGTCAGATTCATCAAGGGCTCGCGGCTGGTCTTCTGGTTGCAGCCGGCGACCAGCGAATTGAGCGTCAGCGGATAGCTGTCCGGCACGGTGCGGGCTTTTTCCATCAGCGTGGCCAGCACGCGGGCTTCGATCGGGGTCAGGGGGCGCAGGTGCATGGCAGGGATAATCGATCAGTTTCAAAAATGAAGAACATTGTCATTCTGATCTCCGGCGGCGGCTCCAACATGGCGGCCATCGTGCGATCGGCTCAGCGCGAGGGCTGGCACAAGAGCTGCGACGCGAAGGTCGCTGCCGTCATCAGCAACCGGGCGGATGCCGGCGGGCTCGTGTTCGCGCGCGAGCAGCGCATCGCCACCGACGTGGTCGACCACAAGTTGCATGCCACTCGCGAGGCTTTCGATGCCGAGCTGGCGGCCGCAATCGACCGGCACCAGCCGTCGCTCGTGGTGCTGGCAGGTTTCATGCGCATTCTCACGCCCGCGTTCGTGGCGCGATACCACGGGCGGCTGCTCAACATTCATCCATCCCTGCTGCCGGCGTTTCCAGGATTGCACACGCACCAGCGGGCGATCGATGCCGGCTGCAAATTTGCCGGAGCCACCGTTCACCAGGTCACCACCGAGCTCGACTATGGGCCGATCCTGGCGCAAGCCACCGTGCCCATCTTGCCCGACGACACCGCGGACACGTTGGCTGCGCGCGTGCTGACTCAGGAACACCTGATCTATCCGAGGGCGATCGCAGCGCTGCTGCCGAGTCTCTAAGGTCTCTTCGCAACGACAGAACGCCAGCTCGTCCGCAATGGGACAATCGGCGTCCCATGCATCCCAAAGCCCTGCTCGACGCCTGCGCCGAACTCGTCAAACTCAGCCTCAAGTTCGACCATCCGGCCGACGCGGTGGTGTCGCATTTCTTTCGCGACAACCGCACGCTCGGCCCGCGTGAACGCGCCACCTTGGCCGAAACGGTCTACACGGTGCTGCGCAAGAAGCTCCTGTTCGACCATCTGGCGCCCTCGGGGAGCGGCCCGAAAGAGCGGCGCATGGCGATCCTGGGCTTTTTCGGACCGCGCGACTTCCTCAAGAGCGCGCTTACCGACCAGGAGAAGAAATGGCTCGACCAGTGCGACTCGATCAATCCGGCTGACCTGCTGGAGCGGCATCGCCACAACCTGCCCGAGTGGCTGGTCCAGCCGCTCAAGGATCAGCTTGGCCTCGAGTTTTGGCCCCTGGTCGAGAGCCTGAACGCGCCGGCGCCGCTGGACTTGCGCGTCAACGCGCTGACCGACAAGCGTCCGGATGTGCAGCAGGAACTCAAGCTCGCGGGTATCTCATGCAAGCCCACGCCGTATTCGCCCTGGGGGCTGCGGCTGGAGGGCAAGCCGGCCTTGAGCAAATTCGACGCCTTCGCGCGCGGCGCCGTGGAAGTGCAGGACGAAGGCTCGCAACTGCTGGCGCTGCTGCTGGACGCCAAGCGCGGCGAAATGGTGGTGGACTTCTGTGCCGGCGCCGGCGGCAAGACTCTGGCGATCGGCGCGACGATGCGCAATACCGGACGGCTCTACGCGTTCGACACCTCGGCGCATCGGCTCGACGCGCTCAAGCCGCGGCTGGCGCGCAGCAAATTGTCCAATGTCCATCCCGCGGCGATCGCGCACGAGCGCGACGAACGCATCAAGCGCCTGGCCGGCAAGATCGACCGCGTCATCGTCGACGCGCCCTGCTCGGGCCTGGGCACGCTGCGGCGCAACCCCGACCTGAAGTGGCGCCAGTCGCTGCAAAGCGTGCAGGAGATGGCGGTGAAGCAGGCCGCGATACTGCAGAGTGCATCTCGCCTGCTCAAGCCGGGCGGCCGGCTGCTGTACGCCACATGTAGTTTGCTGCCGCAGGAAAACGAAGCGATCGCGCTTGCGTTTAGTCAAGCCAATAGGGAGTTCAGCCCACTTCCGGCCGTGCAAGTGCTGTCCAATCTGAAGGTCGAAGGTGCGGCGGGGCTGTGCAATGGCGGCGAGAGCGAGGGGGATTTCCTGCGGCTGTGGCCGCACCGGCATCGCACCGACGGTTTCTTCGCGGCCATCTGGGTGAAGAATTGACGCGGCGCGGCTGAACGCGGCGTCTGGGGTTATTCACAGCATTTCTTTTTGAACTTCAGTCCCTAGAATTCGTCCAACGCGACGCGGGCATTGGCCCGCTTTGTTTTCACGTAGAGAGATTCCCGACTTATGTTGCTTCCCGACTGGGCCGTATTGAACGGCGCCATTGACTGGCTTGCCAATGGCCTGTGGAACCTGTCCTGGTGGCAGGTTGTTTTGTATACCCTGGTGACGACGCACATCACCATCGCGAGTGTCACGATTTTCCTGCACCGCGCCCAGGCGCATCGCGCGATGGACCTGCATCCGATTCCATCGCATTTCTTCCGTTTCTGGCTATGGCTGAGCACGGGCATGGTGACTAAGGAATGGGTCGCCATCCACCGCAAGCACCACGCCAAGTGCGAGACCGCGGAAGACCCACACAGCCCGCAGACGCGTGGCATCGAAACCGTGTTGTGGCGCGGTGCAGAGCTCTACCGTGCGGAAGCCAAGAACCAGGAAACCCTGGCCAAGTTCGGCCACGGCACGCCGGGCGACTGGATCGAGCGCAACCTGTACACCCGCTATAGCTGGCAGGGCGTGGGCCTGATGCTGATCCTGAACGTCGCCCTGTTCGGCATTGCCGGCCTGGCTGTCTGGGCCGTGCAGATGATGTGGATCCCGGTCACCGCCGCCGGCGTGATCAACGGAATTGGCCACTACTGGGGCTACCGCAACTTCGAGGCGCCCGACGCCAGCACCAACATCTCGCCCTGGGGCCTGATCATCGGCGGCGAGGAACTGCACAACAACCACCACACCTATCCGACCGCGGCGAGGTTCTCCGTCAAGAGGTACGAATTCGATATCGGCTGGGTCTATATCTCGCTGATGCGCAGGATCGGCTGGGCCACCGTCAAGAAGGTGCCGCCCAAGCTGCAGCTGGGCGCCATCAAGCCGGTGGCTGACGAGAAGACGCTCGAGGCGCTCATCGCCAACCGCTACGAAGTCATGGCCGGCTACGCGCGCGAAATGCGCCGTGCCTGCAAGGGCGAAATCGCGGCACTGAAGAAAAGGCAGGCCGACCTGTCCCCCCTGAAGGCAGCCAAGCGCTGGCTGCACCGCGACGATGACCGGGTGCCCGCTGCAGCGCGGCCCCAGCTGGCGCAGGCCCGCGCCGTGTCCCCGGTTCTGGACAAGATGGTGACGATGCGCGAGGAATTGCGGCAGATGTGGCTCAACACTTCGCAGTCACGCGAGCAACTCGCTGCCGACCTGCAAGCGTGGTGCCGCCGCGCCGAGGAAAGCGGCATCGCCGCGCTGCAGCAGTTCTCGATGAGGCTGCGATCGGTCGCGTAGGGGGTGTTCCGCTGCAAAGCAGCGCCCAAAGGAAAAGCCCCGTAATCACGGGGCTTTTTTTCACCTCGGCCGAAGGCGTTCGGGCCTTTTTTTCACCTTCGCGAAGCTTTATTTCAGCTTCGTCTCTTTGTATTCCACGTGCTTGCGAGCTTTCGGGTCGAATTTCATGATCGACATCTTCTCGGGCATGAGTTTCTTGTTCTTGCTGGTGGTGTAGAAGTGGCCGGTACCCGCAGTGGATTCCAGCTTGATCTTTTCGCGTCCGCCTTTGGTTGCCATGATGGTCTCCTAGTTGGGACAGATATTTAAGCTTGGCCGCGTGCGCGCAGGTCCGCGAGCACGGCGTCGATGCCGTTCTTGTCGATCAGACGCAGCGCGGCGCTCGAAACACGCAGGCGAACCCAGCGGTTTTCAGTCTCGACCCAGAAACGGCGGTATTGCAGGTTCGGCAGGAACCTGCGTTTGGTTCTGTTGTTGGCGTGGGAAACGTTGTTCCCGACCATCGGGCCTTTGCCCGTTACGTCGCATACGCGTGCCATA
>DATNCB010000783.1:0-3664 GCA_035571715.1 Ramlibacter sp. | reverse complement strand
CGGTACCGATCGCTGTTGGATGGCCTGCTCCGTTGACATCCACCCAGATTTTCAGACTGGGAGCGGCCCCCGCAAAGGTCGCGGTGCCAGAAAACACGAGCAGGTTGTCGTTGGTAGCGCCGCCGGCAGCTACCGGCGTCGGCGCATTGCCCACATCGTCCGTGGCCGTAAAGGTAGTCGCCGTGATTCCGTTGGCGGCGACAGTCACCGTTGCCGTCCCGCTCGTGGAGTTTCCCGCGACGTCGATGGCTTTGGCGATGAAGCTGTGGCTGCCGTTGCTCAACGAGGCAGTGGTATAGGTCCAGTTGCCGCCGGTCACCGTCGCCGTGCCCAGCAGGGTTAAACCTTCGTAGACTTCGACCGTACTCACGCCATGGGCGTCGCTCACCGTGCCGGAGAGCGTCACAGTATTGTTGGTCGGCGCACCGCTGACCGTCAGTGCAGGTGCAATGGTGTCGACCGTGACGCTCGTGGCGGCGCTATTGGCGCTGGGGTTTCCAGCGCGGTCGGTGACGGAGGCGCTGACGTTGAAGGTGCCATTGCCCTGCAAGCCAATGACTGACGAACCGACCGTCACGTTCGCGGTGCCGGCGGTAATGTCCGCCGCCAGCACGGTGTAGTCGACACCTTGCGAACCCCAGTTGACATGGACCTTGTCGCCGGCAACCGCGCCTGTGCCTGCCAGGCCGACGGCCACGACGCTGCCGTCGCTCGCTTCCGTGATGTTGATGCCGCCGGCTGAATTTTCAGCAATGCCCGGGGCGCCGGGCGCGGTCGGCGCCACCGTATCCAGCGTCAACCCGCTCGTAGTCAGCACCGTCGCAGGCCAAACAATTTGCCCTTGGTCTGTCACGTAATACGTGTACGTGCCGTCCCCAGCCTGCGGAGGCGAAGCAGTGAAGGTCCAAGGCCCTCCCCCTGCGCCTACCGAAACGGGGGTAGCGGTCAGCAGGACTGCTGTCTGGCCCCCGTCTTTGCTCATCCAGATGTTCACGCCGCCGCCCGTTCCAGGGCCCGCAGTGGCCGTGCCCGAAAAAGTCAGCGTGGTGTCGTTGGTATATCCGCCATTGGCCACTGTCGTCGGCGGAGCGAGCGGGGCGCCGCCGACGATCCCCACGTTATCTGTGATCGTGAGGGTAGTTGCCGTTACTTTGTGGTTGCCACCTGCCATGCGAGATCCTTAGTGATGTGTAGCGTAACGCAAGACACATGCCACTACACGTGTAACACCCACGGTCGAGCAACTCTCGGCACCTGACCGTCACCTGACGCAACCGCCCACTGTTGAGGAGGTGCCTGGTGCTCAGTCAGGACCCCACACATTCCCCAGCAGTGGGGGAATTCACCCGGGGAATCTTGTCCACAACCCGATTCGGGTGCATTCTTTCCGCATGGCGCCAGCCGCGCGGCAAGGAGTCGACATGCGTACTCGAGCTTTACTTCTCAGTGCCTGGTTTCGTCTGGCTGTCGCATGTTTGGTGGTGGTGTGCGGCAGCGTGTTCGGCGCCACCGAGCCCACGCCTGCGACGCAGCAGGTCATCGACGCGCTGACCAAGGCCAATGCTGCGGTCGTCGGTGTCGAAGTCACGACGACCGAGGACGCACGCTCTGCCGAAACGCTCGGGCACCACCGCAGCGGCTCCGGCGTCGTGATCGGGGCCGACGGCCTGATCCTGACGATCGGCTACCTGATGCTGGAGGCCGACACGATCCAGATCGTCACGCACGATCAGCGCACCTTCCCCGCGCGAACCGTGGGCTATGACCTCGCGACCGGCTTCGGATTGATCAAGCCTCTGCTGCCGCTGCGCATAGCCCCGGTGCCACTGGGCAGCGAAAAGGATCTGAGCCCCGGCGACACATTGATGGCGGCCAGCGGCGGCGAACAGGCGGACGTGGAAGTTACGCAGCTGGTGAGCAATCGCCCGTTCTCCGGCTACTGGGAATACCACATCGACGCGGCGCTTTTCACCAGCCCGCCGATCGGCAACCACAGCGGCGCACCGCTGTTCAACCGGCGCGGCGAGCTGCTGGGGATCGGCAGCCTGTTCGTCGCCGATGCGCTGGGCCAGAGCCCTCCGGTACCGGGCAACATGTTCGTGCCGGTGGACCTGCTTAAACCCATCCTCGACGAGATGCAGCGCACCGGCAGCAGCGCGCAAAGCCGGCGTCCGTGGTTGGGAGTCACGTCGACCGAACAGGGCGGACACGTGCTGGTCGTGCGTGTCACCAGCGACAGCCCGGCCGAAGCAGCCGGCCTGCAGCGCGGCGACGTGGTGCTGGCCGTGGACGGAGTGGGTGTGGCGACGCGCGAAGAGTTCTACAAACGAATCTGGGCCCACCGGAATCCGGAGGACGAAATCAGGATCACCGTGATGCAGGATGCGGAGACCAAGGTGCTCACACTCAAGGGCGTGGACCGGCTGACCACGCTGTCCAAGCCGGCCGGAATTTAGGGCGCCACGCGGCCGTAGACGTCTTCGATTCGGACGATGTCGTCTTCGTGCAGGTAACTACCGGACTGGATCTCGATCATCTCGAGGGCGGTCTTGCCTGGATTGCGCAGCCTGTGGATCTCGCCCAGCGGGATGAAAGTCGACTGGTTTTCGCTCAGGAGGAAAGTTTTCGCCCCGCACGTGACTTCCGCCGTCCCCCTGACCACCACCCAATGTTCGGCACGGTGATGATGCATCTGCAGGCTCAAGGCCGCGCCTGATTTCACGTGGATGCGTTTGACGTGGAAGCGCTCCCCGACTTCGATGCTGTCGTACCAGCCCCAAGGGCGCGCAACCTTGCGGTGAACTACGGCTTCTGGACGCTGTTCCGCCTCCAGAGCCTTCACCACGGACTTCACCTGCTCCGCGGAGGAGCGCGAAGCCACCAGCAATGCGTCCGGCGTGTCGATAATCAGAAGATCTTTGGTGCCCAGCGCCACCACATGCCTGGTGGGCGCGTGAATGAAGGTGGTTTCCGCGTCGATGGCCAGGCCATTGCCGGCGATGCGGTTGCCCGCGGCATCGGGCGGCGTCATGTCGGCCACCGCATTCCAGCTTCCCACGTCGCTCCAGGCGCCGTTGAACGGGAAGACCGCGACATTCTCGTAGTGCTCCATGACGGCGTAATCGATGCTTTCGGAGCGGCAGGCAGCGAATTCCTTTTCGCCGGGCCGCACGAACACGCCGTCGGTCGATGACTTCGCCATCGCCTCGCGGCACGCCGCGAGAATATCCGGCGCGTGCTGCTGCATCGCGTCGAGCAATGTTTCGGCGCTGCACAGAAAAATCCCGGCATTCCAGAGCACACGACCCGTCAGAAGCAACTCCTGGGCGACCTGGAGATTGGGCTTCTCGATGAAGCGCACGACCGAATACCCGCTGTCCAGCTTTTCCCCGTATTCAACATAGCCATAGGCCGTGCTGGGAAAGCTCGGGGTCACTCCGAAGATGGCGATTGCGCCGTTCGCGGCAGCCGGCGCAGCGTCTTGAACCATGGCAGTGAACGCATCCACATCGGGGATATGGTGGTCCGCCGGTGCGAAAAGAAGCAGTTGCTTGGGTGAGGCATGCAGCGCTGCCAGTGCCATGGCCGCCGCCGTGTTGCGCGCCACCGGTTCCAGGATGATCGTGCCGCGCGCACCTGAAGCATCCATCGCTTCCTTGATGAA
>DATNCB010000782.1:0-1925 GCA_035571715.1 Ramlibacter sp. | reverse complement strand
GGCCGAAGCCGATCCGGTGGCCTATCACGGCCCGGGCAAATTCGATCCCGCGGTCGGCATCACCATGCCCGCGACGCCACCCAAGCAGACGTTCACGCAGGTGTTCGGCCAGTGGCTGTGCGACATGGCGCAAAAGGATCCACGTCTCGTCGGCATCACACCCGCGATGCGCGAGGGCTCCGGGCTGGTGGAGTTCGAGAAGCGTTTCCCAGAGCGCTACTACGACGTCGGCATCGCCGAGCAGCATGCGGTCACGTTCGCGGCGGGCCTGGCTTGCGAGGGCCTGAAGCCGGTTGTGGCGATCTACTCCACTTTCTTGCAACGCGGCTACGACCAGATGGTCCACGACGTCGCGATCCAGAACCTGCCGGTGGTCTTTGCGCTGGACCGTGCGGGTATCGTGGGTGCCGATGGCGCCACGCATGCCGGTGCGTACGACATCGCTTACCTGCGCTGCATCCCGAACATGAGCGTCGCCTGCCCGGCCGACGAGAACGAGTGCCGCCGGCTGCTGACCACCGCCTTCGAGCAGGACCATCCGGTCGCGGTGCGTTATCCGCGCGGCGCGGGGGTGGGCGCGGCGATCGAGCCGGGTTTGCACGCTTTGCCATTCGCCAAGGGCGAGATACGGCGTGCGCGCGGGCCGGCAACCGATGGCGTACCGCACGGCGTGGCGATCCTGGCGTTCGGCACGCTGCTTTATCCGGCTCTGACGGCGGCCGAGCGGCTCAATGCGACGGTGATCAACATGCGTTGGGTCAAGCCGCTGGACATCGATCTGCTGCTGCAGGTGGCGGCGCAGCATGAGGCACTCGTGACGGTGGAAGAGGGTGCCGTCATGGGCGGTGCCGGCAGCGCCGTGGGTGAAGCCTTGCAGGCCGCCGGGGTGCTCAGGCCGTTATTGCAACTGGGGCTGCGCGATGAATTCATCGAGCATGGCGATCCGGCCAGGCTGCTCGCGCTGCAGGGGCTGGACGCCGGCGGCATCGAGGCGTCCGTGCGCCGGCGCTTCGCGGATCTGGTCGAACGCACGCCCCCAGCTTTGAAAGTGGTGGGTTGAGGGTGGCGCGCAGCTGCCTGTAGTTTTCCTGACGGAAGCCTGAGTACCAAAGCGTCCGGGGTATTTCTCAAGGGATAACCCCTGAGTACAAAAGTCGGTGTGTCCTAGAATGCGGGCAGATTTGACAACTCATCGTTGTCCCAAATCTTGGGTCCTAGATTTCTAAAACTCACACTACAGGAGCGCCTCCATGGATCGTCGATCACTCATCAAAAATGCCGGCATCGCCGGAGTGCTGGCCGCCGGCATCGCGCCGGCCGTGCATGCGCAGGCAGCCATCCGCTGGCGCGTCGCATCGAGCTTCCCGAAGTCGCTGGACACCATCTTCGGCGCTTCCGAAGTATTCGCCAACAGCATCAAGGCGATGTCGGGCGGCAAGTTCGAGATCTCGGTGCACGGCGCCGGCGAGCTGATGCCCGCTTTCGGCGTGGTCGACGGCGTGCAACAAGGCACCGTCGAGGCTTGCCACACGGCGCCGTACTACTTCTTCGGCAAGAACGAGTGTTTTGCGTTGGGCTGCGCGATTCCCTTCGGCCTGAACAGCCGCCAGATGACCGCCTGGATGTACGAGGGTAACGGCCTGAAGCTGATGCGCGAGTTCTACGCCAAGTACAGCATCTACAACCTCCCCGGCGGCAATACCGGCGCCCAGATGGGGGGCTGGTTCCGCAAGGAAATCAAAACAGTCGCGGACATGAAGGGCCTGAAGTTCCGCATCGGCGGCTTTGCCGGCAGGGTGATCGAGCGCATGGGCGGCGTGCCCCAGAACATCCCCGGCGGCGAGATCTACCAGGCGCTGGAAAAGGGCACGATCGACGCGGCGGAGTGGATCGGGCCGTACGACGACCAGAAGCTGGGCTTCAAC
>DATNCB010000781.1:0-1416 GCA_035571715.1 Ramlibacter sp. | reverse complement strand
GATCTGTTAGCGTCGAAACGCCAACCAAATGTCGGCTTCCCGGCGCCGAATCTCGCCCTTTGTCCGACGGCTCAGGGTCGCAAGCGGACCTAGTCATTGTTCCACCTCATGCGCGCTCCGGTGAGACAGGCGTCAACAGGGTCTCGCCTGTGGCGACGAGCTTTTCCACGCCGTTGGCCAGCGCGAACAGCTCGCAATAAGTAAACACCTGCGTCTTGCCGGGTTTGACCACCCGGGCACGGGCGATGAAGCGCTCGCCGACGGCGGGCCGCAGGCAGTTGACGGCGTAGTGCGAGGCCAGCACGCGGCCGACCAGGCTGGCGGCGGCAAAGCCGCATGCGGTATCGATGAGCGCTCCTATCAGGCCGGCGTGCAGGTAGCCGGCGTACTGGCCGGCATCCGCGCGCCACGGCATGGCGATCTCTGCCTTGCCTTCGCCGGCGCTCAGCACTTCGATGCCGCACCAACGGTTAAACGCGGCGCTCGCGTTGATCGTTCGAATGAGAGTGATCGGGTCGGAAGAGGAAGGCGTATCGGACATGGGGTCCTCCTGAAGCGGATGACCAATTTATGGGTTCCGTGCCCGCGCGCTTGTCGTTGTCGCGACGGCCAGTCACTGCAGCGACAGGTGAAACCTTGGCCCGTAGGCGAGGCCTTGCGCCACTTCCCGACAATGGCCGATCCCCCTGTTGGGCGCGACGAACTGGAACCTGCTCGACAGCGATGGCGACGGCTACGCCAATGGCGAGGATCGCTGGCCGTATGACCCGCGCTTCCACTAAAGCGTAGCAACCAGGTTCGTCCGTCCTCAGATGAGCGAACCCCGGTTCACCATGCCGCCGTCGATCGTGAATACCGTGCCGGTCGTGTAGGAAGAGCGATCGGACGCGAGCAGGACCACGGTCGACGCGATCTCTTCCACGGTTGCCGCACGCCCGAACGGGAAACCTTTCTCCAGTTCCTGCCAGCGCGACTTGTCGCCGAACCGCGTGCCGGCTTCCTTCTGCATCAGGCCGATCAGGCGCTCGGTGGCCACCGGCCCCGGGTTGACGCCGATCACGCGCAGGCCGTCCTTGGCGCTCTGGCCGCCGAGCGCGCGCGTGAAGGCCATCAGGGCGGCGTTGCCCGCGCCCCCGGCGATGTAGCCTGCGTCCAGCGCCTCGCCGCCGTTGCCCAGGATGTTGATGATGACGCCCTTGCGCCGGGCCTTCATCAGCCGGTAGTACTCGCGCGACATGTTGATGTAGCCGAACACCTTCAGGTCCCAGGCCAGGCGCCAGCGGTCCTCGTCGATTTCTTCCAGCGTGCCGCGCGGAATCGAACCGGCGTTGTTGACGAGGATGTCGATCTGCGAAACGCGGGCAGCCAGCGCGGCGGCGTTGCCGCGTTCCGCCAGGTCCATCGCATGGATCTGAA
>DATNCB010000780.1:0-7883 GCA_035571715.1 Ramlibacter sp. | reverse complement strand
CCAATGCGATAACCCATGTCGTCCTCAAGTCACTGTCAGATGTGTTTTGTTGGCTGCCGCGATGCGATCATAGGCGCAGTCGAAAAGCGGCTTTTCCCTTTCCACAACGCCGTCAGAGCTTTGAAGCGGCCGGGCGGCGCGCCGGCGGCGCCGCGCGTACGATCCGGCCGAAATGGGCAAATCCTCACCCGACTTGATCGTCCTGCACGAGCACCCGGAATGGCAGAAGCCGCTCTTCGCCGCGCTCGAGCGGCGCGGCGTCGCCTTCCAGCCGTTCGATGTCACTCGCGCCGCCTTCAGCAATATCGAGACGCCGCGAGCGCGCCTGTATTTCAACCAGGCGAGCCCGAGCGCGTATGTGCGCGGGAACACGCGCGCCGTCCCATTGGCGCTCGCGTATATGCGCACGCTCGAACGTTACGGCGCACGTGTGCTCAACGGTGCGGACGTGTTCGCGGTGGAGCTGAGCAAGAGCGTCCAGGCGACCCTGTTGCGAACGCTGGCCATCGACACGCCGCGGTCGATCACCTTCAACGATCCGGGCGCGCTGCGAGCGTACGCGGACCAGATCACCTGGCCAGCCGTGCTGAAGCCCGATCAGGGCGGCAGCGGCGCCCGCATCCAGGTGGTCGAGTCGATCGGGCAGGTCGAGGAAATCTTCCGCCGGGATCCGTCGATCTGGCTGCCCGACAACCTGTTCCTGCTGCAGGAGTATCTGCCGCACGATCCCGAGCAGGGCATCGTGCGGCTCGAATTCCTCGGGGGCGAGCTGCTGTATGCAATGCGCGTGAAAACGCATGGGCGCTTCAACCTTTGTCCGTCGCCGGTGTGCAATCCGGACGACGGGGAGGGCGCTTGTGAACTGCCCGCACCCGAAGCAGTCGCGGCGCCGCCGGTGGAGTTCTACCCGTACCCGGAGGTGCCGCGTGAAGCGGTCGAGACGGCGACGCGTATCGTCCGGGCGGCGAAGCTCGACGTGGGCGGCATCGAATATCTCGAGACGCCGGCCGGCCGCCGCGTGTTCTATGACATCAACGCCAACTCGAACCTGCGGCCGTCGGTGGCCGCCGCCTTCGGCTTCGACCCGTTCGAGCGCGTGGTGGATTTTCTGGTGGCGCGACTGAAGTCGCAGCCTGGGGCGTAGATCAGCGACGCAACAAAAAAAGCGCCCCGAAGGGCGCTTTCCTTTTGCCTCTGGCCTGAGGGCGCGAGCCTACTTCCAGACCCGATAGTTGGTGATCTGGAGGTCCCCGACGCCGTCGACGGGCTCGACGCCGAGCTCGACGCTCGAGGTGTACTCGTTGCCGTTGGCCCAGGGGGTGCCGAAGGCGTCTTTGCGAGTCGCCACGTAGTTGATGATCGTGGCCAGGTTCAGCGTGCCAGGAGCAATGCCACCATCCGGCTGGAACACGATGAACTTCCATCCGCCGCCGAAGTTGGCTTTGACGGAACCGTCCGAGCCCTTGTTGACGTAGACGTGGAACAGGTGGCCGTCCAGCGTCACGTCATGGTCGTACCAGCCGGGATTGCGCCCGGTGGGGTACGCGCCGTAACCGCCCCAGTTGTTCAGCGGGATCATGATTTCGTGGCTGATGGGGGGAGCGCTGAAACCGGCGACTTGGGTCGGCGTGCTCTGCAGCCAGATGTCATATGACAGATGCCCGTGGCCCGTGGGTGCCGACAGGTGGTTGTAGTTGAACGACGTCTTCAGCGATGCGATCGGCAACTGGACCGGGAAGAACGTGCCAGGGGTGGCGCCGGAGGGGTAGGTGCCGGACTGCGTGCCGTCGAGCAACCTGACGGGCTCGCCGGCGGGATTTGTCCAGGTGTTGTAGTAGCCCGGCTTGCGGCCGGAGATCACACTGGGGTACGCCTTGACCTCAGTCGTGCCTGTGGGATATTTCCAAGCCCACCTGAAGGACACCTCGCCGTTCGGCCCCATGTTGGGACTGACGCCCGTGTACTGCTCATACGTCGTGCCGGTGATGCCCGTATACGTGCCACGGGTGAGACCGGCTGCGCCCCAGGAGTTGTCTTCGATCCAATAGGCGTCGGTGTTGAACCCGGTCTGGAGCAACGTGTTGGGCCAGCTTGCCACCGGGATCGGGGAGGTGGTTGACGGGGCGGGTGCCGGGGCCGGTGCAGGTGCAGGTGCGGGTGCGGGCGCAGGAGCGGGTGCTGGGGCTGGTGCGGGTGCCGGTGCGGGTGCCGGGGCCGGTGCGGGTGCTGGCGCAGGAGCGGGCGTCGGCGTGGTCGAAGTGCTGCCTGCCCCAAGCGCGACGCCATCGACGTACGCATAACCAGAGCCCGCGTTCTTCCACACGTAGACCAGCGCGGTCGCGGAGTTGGCCGGAGCCACGGCATCGATAGCGACCGCGGAATAAGCCGTGGAGGTGACCGGCGTGGTCTTATCCAGCAGGGTCGCACCGGTGGCGTCCTGGAACTTGACGCCCAGATACACGGTCTCCCCGGCCACCGAGACCTTCCCTTGGCTGGTAAGGTGATAGCTGGTGCCGGCTTTCACGCCGGCCACGCTCTGGCCGACCCCGCCGGCTGCCGTGCCCACGCACAGGGCGTAGGAGCCGGAAGCGGATTGGCCGGTCACCGCCGTTGAATTGCCCCAGTTGCCCCAACCGGTCAGCCCGGTTTCGAAGCTGGCGTTGGACACAAGATTCGTGGTGCTCGGGGTCGTCGTGCTCGGGGCCGTCGTTGACGTGCTGACCGGCGCAAGCCCGACGTCGTCCACGTCTATATAGCCAACGCCCGCGTTCTTCCACACATACACCAGCGCGGTGGCGGAGTTGGCAGGAGCCACGCCGTCGAGAGCGACGACGGAATAGCCTGTGGAGGTGACCGGCGTGATCTTGTCGAGCAGGGTCGCACCGGTGGCGTCCTGGAACTTGACGCCGACGTAGCCAGTCTCCCCGGCGACGGACACCTTGGCCTTGCTGGTGAGGTGATAGCTGGTGCCGGCGATCACGCCGGCGACAGTCTGGCCGACCCCGCCGGCCGCGGTGCCCACACGCACGGATTGGGAGCCGGAGGCCGATTGGCCGGTCACGGCCTGAGCGTTCCCCCAATTACCCCACCCGGTCAGGCCGCTTTCGAAACCAGGATTGGACACGAGGTTCGTCGTGCTCGCGGGTGCCGCGGCCAACGGCGTCGTGGTCGCAGTGGTCGTCGTAGTGGTCGTCGTAGTGGGGGTGGTCGTACTGGTGGACGACTGCTTCTGCCTCAAGATCTGCGCAAGCACGTTGGGGGCAGCGGAATCGGCGACCGGTTCGCTGCCGCCGCCGCCGCAGGCGCCCAACGCCAGGACCAGCGGCAGGCCAATGGCCCAGTTCACTCGTTTGCCAGCGGCGCTAGCGATGGCAGTCTTGGGAAAATCACGTCTATTCATGAGGTACTACTTTGTCCAGATGTAACTAACAGCGCGTTTAGCGGCGGTTCGGAGAACCAATCGACGCCCGCCGGCAGAGTCGCCATTGGGGTTGTGATACCGATCAGTTCAAGGATGAGGTGCCGGTCCCAACGCGCTGTGAGTCCGCGACACCTTGCTCAACCATTGGGGATGACTGTAGTAGGACGCGGCTGACAAGTCAGTAGGACGTGACTGACTTAAAGTAGGATAAGGACCTAACTTATTTACAACTGCCGAGTTGGCAGAACGAGGAAATGGACAGCGTGACTCGACGGTAGTTGGTGAGCGCTCGATCACGGGTAATCGCGCGTGCTGCCTAGCTCAGCAGCGGCTTCAAGCACTTTGAAGTGCCTGCAAAAGAAGGGTCGTGTAGGAGCTGTCTTGCAGCCGTGTAGGACAGTGGCCCAACACGGTTGGCAACGCAACAGTTACGGACAGAATCTTTTGTAGATTATCAGTTACGTGACCTGCGTGAATTCATCACGCGTCCGATGCAGTTCATTTGCTACCGCCGCGCAGGGACATTTGCTATCACCGTCGGGCTGGTGTAGGCGCCGCGGAAGGGCGCCGCTGAGCTTCGAGGCGCGCGTGAGCGCCTCCAGCTGCCGGGAGTTTCGCTAACGAGACTCTGCTGTTACGGCCCGGAAGTCTTGGCTCGTTGGCGGGCCGCTACAAATGCCGCGAACCCCTGAACGAATTTGCGGATGTTGTCCCGCGCCGCAGCATCCGTGATCTCGCCCTTGTCGTTTACGACAGTGTTGGCACGTGCCACGAGCAGCCGACCGCCGGACCACACCTGTGCCCCCAATGTCTTGAACACCGGAAGCCATGCGCTTTGCGCGAGCACGGTTCCAAACCCACCGGGCGAAGCGCCGGCGATCGCCACCGGTTTGCCGCCAAAAACCTTGCCGATGTCCGCCGGCGGCCGGGAAAGCCAGTCGATGGCGTTCTTGGCGACGCCCGGAATGCTGTTGTTGTACTCCGGCGTGACGAGCAACAGCCCGTCGGCAGCCGTGATGGCGTCCTTCAGCCAGGTCACCGACTCGGGGATGCCGCGCTCGGCTTCGTCGTCGCCGTTGTAGAGCGGAATCGCCGCGATCGATTCGATGCGCAGCTGCACGCCGGCCGGCATTTCGGCTGAGGCCGCGCGCAGCAGCGCGGCGTTGAAGGACCCCTTGCGAGTGCTGCCGCAGATTCCAACGATGCTCAACATGCGAACTGCTCCTTCATGAAAAAGATTTCGGCGCCTTTTTTGCGCTGCCACAATGCGCGCCCGCTGCGCAACAGCTAAGTTCTCCGACTGTCCAGTAGGAGCGATGAAATGAGCCTGTTCGTGTGGGATTCCAAATACAGCGTCAATATCCGCGAAATCGACGCCCAACACCAGAAGCTGTTCGACTTGTTCAACGAGCTCTACGACGCCATGCAGGAAGGGCACGGAAACGAGGTGATTGGCAAAGTCCTGAGCGGCGTGCTGGAATACACCGCCTACCACTTTGCGTACGAAGAGAAGCTGTTTCGCCAATACGGCTACGCTGACGAGGCGGCTCACCGGGCTGAGCACGCGAAGCTTACCGAGCAGGCGAAGTCGCTGGTGCAGAAGCTGCATGCCGGGCAGAACCACGTAACCATGGCGACGCTCAAGTTCCTGTGCGACTGGCTCAACAATCACATCCTGGGCTCGGACAAGAAGTTCGCCCCTTTCCTCATCGGGAAAGGGGTGCGCTGAACGGGACGGCGGGGCGGTCCGCTTCCAGCGTTTTCCAATCCACCCGCACCAGACGCGCGCCCTCGGTCTCCTGCATAGGAGGGGACTGCTCGCGCACAGTCACAGATCCGATGCCGAATCGCTCCATGTCTTCCACGGAGAGGTAATAAAAGTCCTCCAGGTTGTACGGAGCTATCTTGGCGAACCAGCAGACGAAGCCGTCCACACCGATGCGGCCGAAGAATTCCGCCTCCTGGGTGGCGAGCTGGCGGGCATCTTCGACCTCCTTGCGACTCCAGCTCGCTTGGCCCGTCTGCTGCAGGTACAGCACATGCGCCATGTTGCCGTGCCAGGCCACCGCGCCGAGCCGCCCGAGCGTCTTGTGGCGCCCTGCGGGAAAGATGTAATTGGCGCACGAAGAGACGCACACGCTTGGCACCTCGACGTCCAGCTGCCGCTCGTGGATCGCGAACGCCATGTCGAGGGCCGGCGAAACCAGGCCGCCGCCGGAGTTGATGACCAGCCGCGTGATGGCCGGATCCTTCAGCAGCTCGAGGAACTTCGCGACGGCGGGGGCATCGATTCGCCCGCTGAAGACGACACTGTCACCTGCCTGCGTCACGGTCGCAGACGGCGGGAGTTGCGCGTGCCCGTTAGCCGCGATGGCCACGAGCAGGGCCAATGCAGTTCGCTGGAGTTGATGGTTTCGCACACGCCGGCCTTTGCCGGCGAAGCATAGCGCGACACGCGAGCGGCTCTCTCCCTCTGTTAAGTCGATGCCGGCCCGGCTCCCACAACATCAGCTTTCCCGGTACAAGCATGTAGGAATACGCCCACAGCGCAGGCTGGTTCGTGCTACCAGAATGAGTTCAAGACGTCGCATGACCGGCGCGACGGAAGGAGCCCTCATGCGCGTTCATGTTGCACTGCTGCTTTTCACGGGGATCCTGATCGGCACCGCTATCGGCGTGCACGTGGACGGGTACGACCTGGGATGGTGGCTGATGGTGGCTGCCGGCTTCTTTGGAAGCTGGGCCTTCGTGCCTCTGGGTGGGCCGTCGCGCAGCGCAGACGCCGCCGCGGGCCGCATGCAGCAGTCACCCCTCTCTCGCAGCCCACCAGAAGAGAATGAGCCAGGCGAGGCAGATCAGCGTTCCGCCCACATCTGAGATCACGGTCATGCGCGTCTTCCTGCCCGATGTCCGGGCAGCTGATTCGACGCAGGGTAAGGGCGCGCGGCCCTGGCTTCGCCGCATAGTGCAACTCCCGTGACATTCGATCACCCGGACCGCTGCTGCAAAATACACACCATGGACGAAGTCACTCAATTCCCAGCTCTGCCCGACCACCTCTCAGCCGACCCTCGCAGTCCCCACCACGTTGCTGCAGTGTTCGAGCATGACGTTGGCATTCGATTGAACGGCAAGGAGCGCAAGGATGTCGAGGAGTACTGCATCAGCGAGGGGTGGGTCAAGGTGCCCGCGGGCAAGACCCTGGATCGCAAGGGCAACCCCCTGCTGATCAAGTTGAAGGGCAAAGTCGAAGCCTTCTACCGGTAGGCAAATTCAATTTTCCGGATCCTGCGATTGCCCATGTCGGCGACGTACAGCGCGCCGCCGGCATCGAAGGCCAGCCCCGTGGGCATGCTGAAAGTGGCCGTGGCGCTGTCGCCATCGCCGGCGCCGCTTTGGCCCGTGCCGGCAAATACCGTCGTCTCGCCCGCCGGCGTCACCTTCAGGATCCGGTTCTCGTACCTGTCGGCGACGTAGCTGTTGCCGCTGGCGTCGGTCGCGACATCCGCCGGATGCGGAAACGCGATCGGATCCTCGGGCGGAGTCGACACGCGGCCCTGCGAAATAACGCGCGTGAGGCTGTCGTTTCCGTAATCGGCGACATGGATGTTGGACTGCGCGTCGACCACGACCGAGTGCGGCATGAAAAACTGCGCGTCGCCCATCGCACCGTCGACGTTGCCTTGCTGGCCGGTTCCCGCCACCGTGGTGACACAGGCGCTGGCGCCGCCGCACGCACCGGTAACAGGCCCACCACCGCCGCCGCCACCGCAGCTGGTCATCAGTAGCGCCAAAAAGCCCGCCGCCGAGGCGCACACAGTGGCTTTGCGCTTGACCATGACTCATCCTTTCTGCCGTGAGCCGGCTCGCCAAGGCGGGCCTTTCAGGCGTGACCGAATCTTGCAGGATATACGTCAGGTGTCCGCACTTCCAGCTCTGCAATGAAGGCGCAAAGCGGGCATGGGCTTTACTGTGGCCGGCCGAATACCTCGGTCCAGTAAATACCGGACGCACTGTTGTTGTTGACCGCATAGGCGACGCCCATTTCGGTGAAGCTGGGGCTCATCAGGTTGGCGCAATGCCCCGGGCTGCCGATCCACTCCTGCACTACCTGTTCGGGCGACGTTTGACCCGAAGCGATGTTCTCGCCGACGCTGCGCCAGCGATAGCCGGCGCGAGTGGCGCGGTCGGCGGCACTGGTCCCGTCGTGGCTTTGGTGCTCCAGATAGCTGTGCTGCGCCATGTCCTGGGCATGGACAGCCGCTGCCCGTTCGAGCAGCGCATTCGCCTTCAGGGGCGGAGCCGCCTCGAACAATTGAGCGCCGCACTTGCGCGCTCGCGATCGCGCGTCGTTGGTCAGCGCCAGGACACGGGCAGCGACACCGGCTGCGGCCGATTGCGGCGGCGGCGCGAAGGGCTCAGCCAGGACCAGCCAGCTGGAGGCGCCTTGCCGGTAGAAGCC
>DATNCB010000779.1:0-3822 GCA_035571715.1 Ramlibacter sp. | reverse complement strand
ACCAGCTCGGTGCTACCTACCCGTGAACTTCCGGGGGCCCCGGATGGAAGGCCTCGGCGCGAGCCGCGGCCACCGCGTTCACCTACTTGGTATTGCTGCGCGTAGAGATTGCCCGTTTCACCCGCAACGGTTGCCCGCTGCGACTCGTCTCTGTTGCTCTGATCCTCACCTCGCGGTGGACAGGTGTTACCTGCTACGCTGCCCTGTGCAGTCCGGACGTTCCTCCAGTGCCGTGTTTCCACGATTGCACTAGCGGCGGTCTGGCGGGCTTCACGGGTGCATTATCGCGCTGCCGCATATCGATGGAGTGGAACGCATATAAAGCTGGGAGCCTGCGCGACAGAGAAACGGGTCTGCGTTGGGTCTGCAAGGGGGCGCAGGCTAGGCGCGGGCGCGGGTCAAGCCTGGACGGCTTGACCCGTGACCGCAACAACGCGTGCGCCCCCTTGCAGACCCAACCCTTCGGGCCGGGGCTTGGAATCGCGCCATGCGTTGTTACAGCCTCCTTGTGTGGATCGACCACACCGCGTCAGCTGCGCCTAGCCTGGCACGATTCCAAGTCGCGGCGCAGGCCCGTTTCTCTGCCGCGCAGGCTCCTGGCTAGCGTTTGTTGCCGCTTTCGTTACCGGTTTTGCTTGTCTGTTTCATGGCGGTTTCGGCAGCGTTGCCGCGGCCCGAATTCGTGCTGCCGGCGTTGCCGCTATCGGCCGTGCCCGCATCCTCGGGCTGCATGTCCGTGCTGGGTGTTTTCCCGCTGCCCGCGTCGACGTCGGTGTCGTCGGCAGGGTCACGGCCACTGTCCGGCTTGTTGCTGGCTGGATTCATCGGTCACTCCTTGAAGGAAACGGATGCCTGCCAACTCTAGGCAGAAAGCGCAGCCACGCTGTCAGCCGCCGGCAGGCGCTGCTGTAGGAGGCAGCAGACTTGACGCGGCCAGTGCGAGTGATAAACCAGTCATTCAGCACCAACAAGTTGAAAGGAGCATCCATGAGCTATCACCCCGGCAAGTTCATCTGGTTCGAGCACCTGTCCAGCGACCCCGCCAAGGCGCGCAAATTCTATGAGGCGCTGTTCGGCTGGAACCTCGCATCCCTGCCTATGGGCGAGCAAAGCTACGACATGATCAAGAACGGCGAGCAGGGGATCGGCGGCATGCTCAAGGCGCCGCCGGGCGTGCCCAATCAGTGGGTGAGCTATCTATCGGTAATGGACGTCGACGCGAGCTACAAAGCGGCCCTGGCGGCAGGAGCCAAGAGCACGATGGAACCCAAGGACTTCCCGCCGGTCGGGCGCGGCGCCGCAATCCTCGACCCCACCGGCGCCGCGGTTTCGCTGTGGAAGACCAATGAAGGCGACCGCGACGACCAGGACGACACACCTGCCGGTGACTGGGTCTGGAATGAATTGATGACGCCCGACGTGGCCAAGGCCCTGGCCTTCTATGAGCGCGTGTTCGGCTACACGCACGACGAGATGGATGGGCTGAAAGGCAAGTACTACATCCTCAAGAGTGCCGACGGCAAAGGCCGAGCCGGGGTGATGCAGGTGCCGCATGCCGGTGCGCCGGCGATGTGGATGCCGTATGTGCGTGTCAAGCAGGCCGATGCCACGGCGGCGCGGGTCCAGCCGCTGGGCGGCGAGCTGATGATGCAGCCGCAGGACATCCCCAACGTCGGACGCATTTGCGCGCTGTTCGATCCGCTGCATGCGGCGCTTGGATTCATCCAGCCGGCCACGACGATGTAGCCGTCAGATGTAGCGCTCAGCGCCGGCGCCGGTGCTTCATCGCCCGCTCGTAGGCCGCCATCGTCGGCGTCACTGAAATGCCGTGCACGATGATGGAGGTCACGACGACCGCCAGCGTCAGCGCGATCAGCTGGTCGGCCAATTGCGGCGGCAAGCCATGGTTGATGGCGTACATCAGGTAGTACAGCGAGCCGACGCCGCGGATGCCGAACCAGCCGATCAGCCAACGCTGTCCGGTCGAGCTTTGAGACCGAAGCATCCCCAGCGCAACCGCAACCGGCCGGACCACCACGAGCAGCAGCGGAACCAGCCACCAGCCGGCGCTATGCCAATGCACCGTCCACAGCATGGCACCGATGGTGATGACGACCGCCACCTCGCCGATGCGTTCGACCTGCTCGTTGAATCCGAGCACCGCCTGCGCCATGAACGCCGGCGCATGATGCGGATCCACCGCGACCGCGTCGGCCACCGTCTTGTCCGGATCGGCGTGCGCCTCCTCCACCGCCTGGCGGGTGGACTCGCCGGTCTTTTCCGACTGCTCCAGGTGACGCAGCGCCATTCCGGCCGCGAACACCGCGAGAAAACCGTTCGCGTGCAGCAACTGCGCCACGCCATAAGACAGCGCAATCAGCCCCATGGCGAGGAAGTCGTCCAGGCCTACCGCCTCCTTGTGTTCGCGCCGCAGGTACAACACCAGCCGGCCGATGGCGAGGCCCAGCAGGGCGCCGGTCAATGGTCCCATCGCAGAGCTCCAGAACGCATCGACTGCGATCCAGCGCCAGCCGAACTCTCCGATCTCGTGCAACCCCATCAGCCCCAGGCCGAGCAGGACGAAGGGGAAGGCCGTGCCGTCGTTCAGCCCACCTTCACCCGTGAGCGCAAAGCGCAACCGATCGCGGTCGCCCGGCCGGTTCACCTGGACGTCCGACGCGAGCACCGGGTCGGTCGGCGCCAGGATCGCACCCAGCAGGACGCAGGCGCCCACGGGCCAGTCCAGGAACAGCCAGGCGGCAGCCGCAATCAGCACGACCGTGATCACCATCGACACCAGCGCCAATCGCAGCGGCAACAGCCAGCGCCGATCGTCCAGACCGGGACTGAGCTTGAGGCCGGCGGTGAACAGAGAAACCAGGACGACCACTTCGGTCAGCCGCTCCAGCAATACGGTGTGCCGCCGCGGGTCGGGCGATAGCAGGTCCAGGCCCCATGGGCTGACTGCCAGACCTGCCATCAGGTAGAGCATGGAGGTCGACAGGGGCAGCCGCTCCAGCACGGTGGCGCTCAGGGCCATCAGGATCAGCAGGACGCCGGCGATGACCGCCCAGATTGCGAAGTTCATCGGTTTAGGCGGAAGTCGCTCATTGCCCTGCGTTACCCCAACTCGGGCCCGGCGATTGCCAGCGTCAGCCGCTCATCGCCGAAAGGCGCGCCGGCGCCCAACGCCATGCGAGTGTAGCCACGCTCGATGGCAAAGCCGGCGTCGGCCAGCAGTTCCGCGAAACCGCTGTGCCGGTCGACCACGTCGATCAGTACCGGGCCGTCGATTCGCGCCAGCGCATGTGCCACCAGCGCCGCGGCAGCCGCAGCGTCCTCGGTGACGACGGGCCCGATCTGCGTCGCGAGGCGTCCATTGCGCCCGAGCAGATAACCCAACAAGCGGCCATCACGCTCGGCCACGCAGGCGAAGGCTGCCGACCGCGCGGCTAGCCGGGCAAGCAGCGGTGCACGATCCGCCCCGAAGGCGCGGGCATCGAGTTCCAGCAAACGCGGCCAATCTTCCTGGCGCAGTAGCCTGGCCTCGACGTTCGCAGCCACGACCGGCATCAATGCGGGGCGGCTATCGGCCCGGCGCCACCGGGTGATCGCCCAGCCGTCCCGAAAGCCGAGCGGCGTGTACACGGTGCGCCCTGCCGGTGTGGCGTCGAGCACCGGTACCAGCCCATCGCGGCGCAGTTGCTCGATGCAATGCGCGAGCAGCGTAGTGGCCAGGCCCTGGCGCCGGTGCGCTTGGGCCACCAGCACCATGCTGATCCAGCCGAATCCGCCCGCGTAGGGAAGCGTGGCCGCGGTCGC
>DATNCB010000778.1:0-4863 GCA_035571715.1 Ramlibacter sp. | reverse complement strand
CGGCCGAATGCTCTGGGCAGCCGCCCATGGCCTGGTGATGCTGCGCCTCTCGGGAATCATCGCCACCGACGCCGAGCTCAGGCGACTCCACGAGAAGACCATGTCCTCACTGGTGCGCGGAGCCAACCAGATGGTGGCTGCGGACCGCGGGAAAAAGTCCCTGAAGCTCGTGCGCTCGCGCTCGACCCAGGCCAAGGCCGCCAAAGAAGGCTGAGTCGTGCGTCCCGCGCAAACAGCAGCGAACAAGGAGACACGGCATGACCAACATCACAGTTCAAAGGCGTGGCGCCGTTGACGCGCCTGCCACCGGTGCGACATTCCAGGACTGGGCCGGAGTGCGCAACGTCTTCGAGGCGATCTGGCGCATCGCTGTCACGCACGGCGACAAAGCTGCGATCACGATGCTGGGCGCCGATCCCGAGGCCGAGCCGCGAAAGCTCACCTATACCGACTTCGCTGAAGGTGTGGCACGAACCGCCAATGCATTCCGCGCGCTCGGTCTGCAACGCGGCGACGTGGTGGCCTACATGCTGCCCTCGCTGCCCGAAACGCACTTCGTGCTGTGGGGCGCCGCCACTGCCGCCTCCGCGCTGCCGCTCAACCCCTTGCTGAAAGCCGAAGAGATCGCGGCGCTCTGCCGGGCAGGGGGCGCCAAGGTCCTGGTGGCGCTCGGCCCCCTGGCCGGCACGGAGATCTGGCAGAAGGCGAACCAGGTGAAGGACATGCTGGTCAGCATCCAGGCGCTGGTGCAGGTGGGCGGCGAGCGCACAAGCGAAGGCGCGGGCGTGCATCTGCTCGCCGATCTGCTGCGCAGCCAGCCGCCGCAACTGGCCTTTGGCGACCTGCCGGCACTGGACGACGTTGCCGCCTACTTCCACACCGGCGGCACCACCGGCGCGCCCAAGCTCGTCATCCACACGCACCGCAACCAGCTGGCGGGCGCCTTCGGTGGCGCCTGCGCCGTGGCCGCCGGGCCCGACGATGTGTTCGTCAACGGCCTGCCGATGTTTCACGTCGGCGGGGCCATCTTCTGCAGTCTCTCGATGTTCGTGGCCGGTGCCGAAGTGGTGATCCTGTCGCCCGCGGGCTTTCGCAACCCGCAGATCGTCGCCAAGTTTTGGCGCATCGTGGAGCGCACGCGCACGACCATGGTCGGTGGTGTACCGACCGCGTTGTCGGCCGTGGCGAAGATCGATCCGCGCGGCGCCGATCTTTCCCGGGTGCGTGTCAACATTTCCGGCGCCTCGATGTTGTCGCGCAGCGTTGCCGAGCAACTCGAGCACATCACCGGCAAGCCAGTGCACGAGCTGTACGGCATGACCGAGACCGGCGGAGTGCTCTGCGTCGACCCGGTCTGGCGCACGCGGGCGCTGGGATCGGCCGGATACCCCATCGCGTTTTGCGAGGTACGGGCGCGCCGGCTGGAAGATGGAAAGGCGAGCAACCAGTATTGCGACCCCGGTGAGCCCGGAATGCTGGTGGTGCGCGGCGCCAACGTCACGCCCGGCTACAAGGATGCAGCGCAGTCGCGCAACCTGTTCACCACCGACGGTTGGCTTGTGACCGGCGACGTCGGCTATGTGGACGACAGCGGCCGCGTCTTCATCACCGGCCGGGCCAAGGACTTGATCATCCGCAGCGGCCACAACATCGATCCTGCAATGATCGAGGAATGCCTGATGCGCCATCCGGCCGTGGCGGACGTCGGTGCGGTCGGCATGCCCGACAGCTACGCGGGCGAAGTGCCGGTAGCGTATGTGACGCTGCGGCCGGGCGTCATTGCGACCGAGGACGAGCTGGTCACTTTCGCCAGGGCCCACATCGGCGAGCCGCCGGCGCTGCCGCGCAAGGTATTCGTCCTCGATCAACTGCCGATGACTGCCGTGGGCAAGATCTTCAAGCCCGCCCTGCGGCAGCACTGCGCGGAGCACCACCTGCGCAAGCTGCTGCATGACGAGCCGATCGACAGCCTGGCAGTGCGCGACGACCCCGGCCGCGGCCGGGTGGTGCGCATCGGGCTTCGGCCGGATGCGGCTTCCGCGCAGAATTGCCGCGCCCGGATCGACGACGCGCTCAAAGGCTACCTGCTCAGTATCGACTGGGCTGGCTCGGAACCGAAGTAGGTGGGCGGTGACGCGCTGAAGCCGGTCCGGTTCTACTTCGACTTCATTTCCCCTTTCGGCTACTTCGCCAGCTTGCGCATCGACGAGCTGGCGGCCCGCTACGGCCGGCAGGTGGAGTGGACATCGATGCTGCTGGGCATAAGTGTCCTGAAGGTGATGAAGATCCCGCCGGTCGTGGAGCTCCCGCTCAAGGGAACTTACGTGATCCGTGACGCCAGCCGCTACGCGCGCCAGTTCGCCGTGCCGTTCAGGCGTGCCGCGAGCCTCCCGGTTTCGCGCACGGTGGAGGCCGGTCGGCTCTTCGCCTGGGCCAAGGCGCTGGATCCGGGGCGCGCGAAGCATCTGGCCGGCCAGATCTTCCGGAGCTACTTCGTCGAGTGCGACGACATCGGTGATCTCGCGGTGCTGCGGCACTGCGCGCGCGCTGCTGGCTTCGAGTGGGCCGAGTATCAGGCGGCGCGCGAGCAAGGCACGCCGGCGCAGCTGCTGCGCCAAAACGTGGATGACTCGCTTGCGAACGGCGTGTTCGGCTCGCCGTTCTTCATCGTGGATCAGGAACCCTTCTTTGGCGTCGAGAAGTTGCCGGTGGTGGAGCAATGGCTCGCCGCGGGCGGGTGGTGACGCGGAGCGCATTTCCACTTTCTGCCCTGTCCAGGCTTGGGGAGCCATTTCTCTCCCACAGGGCAAGCAGCATGTTCCGCAACCAGGTAACGCTCGTGTCGGCCTTGAACCGCTGATGCCAATATTGCCTGATCACAGGAGCCGGAGGCTTGATCGGCGGCTCCATGATGCGCAAGGGCGTGATCTTCTGCGACAGCGCCGCCAAGGCGCCGGGCACCAACGCCACGCAATCGGTGCACGCGACGACCTTCGGCAGCGGCAGCAGGGACGGTACCTCGACCGCCACTCGCCTGCTCAAGCCTTTGGTCCGCAATGCCTTGTCGACGAAGTCGTTCGCCTCAGTGTCCTGTACGGCGATCACATGGGGAGTCGCTGCGAATTGATCGAGCGACAGGCTCTGCCGAATGCGGGGATGCCCGGTACGGACGATGCAGACGTACTCAGTTGCCTTGAAGAGGGCCTGCTGCATCAAGGAGGGTGACTTCACGGCATAGGTGCCGACTATGAGATCGACCAGCCCCTCCTCCAGTTGAGGCGCAATGTCCTTCTCCCGCACATTGACGACACGCAGTCGTGCAAGCGGCGCGCTGCTCGCGAAGCGTTCGGTGATCTGCCCCAGCAAGATGGTCGCAACCAAATCGCTCAGTCCGATCGTGAACGTCCTGGTAGTCGTCGCGGGATCGAAGGCGCCGACTTCAAGGATCTCGTCGCGCACCAGGGAAAGTACCTTCCTCGAAACAAGGCCGATCCGCTCGGCGGTGGGGGTAGGCCGCATTCCGGCCCGAGTCTTGACGAAGAGCGGGTCCCCGAAGCGTTTCCTCAGGCGCGCCAATGCGTGACTCATGGCGGGTTGTGAGAGACCGAGCCGATCCGCGGCCGCGGAAACGCTGCCTTCGTCAAGCAGGGCTTCCAGCATGAAAAGGAAGTTCAGATCCGCGCGCCGGTTATGCACGAATTGCATTATACGAATGCGCCTCGGCCCATGGACGTCATGACCTCCCTTCTCTAGCATCGGACCGGTTGTTTGGACGCCGCCTATGCACCCGGCCGACGGACGACAGGAACGCATGCGGAACGCGTGCGTTCCACCTATTTCTCGCCAAAGGTCCGACGACGTGCGGCAGCGCTTCACAAGAAAGAAAGGACGTCATTCGACATGACGGAGTCGCATATGAAACTGAAGTTGGTTAGGTTTGGCACAGCGGCCGCCATGGCCGCGATCGCCGTAGCCCTGGCGGGTTGCGGCGGAGGCTCAGGAGGTGGGGATGGGCAAGGCCCGACGCCGCCGCCGACCAATCCCGTGTCGGTGCGCCAGGCTCTCGATTCCGCGGCAGCGATCGGCGCCAACGACGCTTCGCGCAACTCGGCGGCCCCGTTCTCGGCGCTGCAATCGGCCGGCGTACCGGCGGTCACCATCAACGGCGGCGCCCCCCAGGTCAGTTTCGCGGTGTTCGCCGACGGCAAGGTCAAGTCCGACCTGGCGCTGTCGAACGTGACGCTGGCCATCGCCAAGCTCGTGCCGGGCAGCAACGGCGAGCCGGATCAGTGGGTCAACTACATCTACCGCAAGGAAATCCCCAACGCCGGCGTCGGCCCCAACGGCAAGCCCGCCCTGGCCAGCGCGCTGCAGGCGGCAACGGACCCGAAGCAGAGCGACGCCGCCTTGGCCGCGGCCCAGCTGGTGTACAAGCCCGACGGCTACTACACGTACACCTTCCGTGCCGATATCACGAATCCGAACTGGACTGCCACGTCGGGATCGGTTCCATATTCGGTCAACGGCGTGGCCTATGAGCCCAGCCGCACCCACCGCGTCACGATTGCGCTGAACTACGTCAACGCCGCGGGCGAAACCATCCGCGTCAATCCGTACTTCGACTTCACCCTCGACGCCAACGGCAAGTCGGTCCCGGCCGGCGCGAGCCAGACACGCAAGATGGTCGACGTCGTCGTCTGCAACACCTGCCATGACAAGCTCTCGCTGCACGGCAACGCCTACGTCGACACGCAGTTCTGCGTGATGTGCCACAACCCCGGCTCGGCCGACGCCAACAGCGGCAACGTGCTCACGCTGTCCACCATGGTGCACAAGATCCATGCGGGCCGGATGCTGCATGAG
>DATNCB010000777.1:0-3445 GCA_035571715.1 Ramlibacter sp. | reverse complement strand
TTGAGGTCGGCGTCGCCGAAGCAAGGCATGGTCGGGCAGCGCACCGGCAGCGCAAACTCCGCGAGCAAGTTTCCTTGCGGCGCGAACTTCAATAACCTCCCGCCTTCGAACATCGCGCACCAGTAATTGCCTTCGACATCCACCGTGGCGCCATCGGGGCGGCCGCCGTAGCCGGGCTGGCCCGGCCGCCAGCCTTCGGGTTTGCCGGGAAACTGCTGGAACACGCGGTGGCGGCTCATCACGTTGCGCTGCGCCTCCCAGTCCCAGGCATGAATCACGTGGTTGGGCGTGTCGGCCCAGTACAGGGTTTTCGCATCGGGCGACCAAGCCAGGCCGTTGGCAATGATCGCGTTTTGGGCCTTGAGCTGGACCAGCGGCTTGCCGCCGTTGCCGTTGGACTCGCGCATGTCGATGCTGTACAGCTCGGCCTTGCGGGCATCGCGCGGCTCGTACATGGTGCCGGCCCAAAAGCGCCCCACCGGATCGGCCTTGCCGTCGTTGAAGCGCGTCGTCGCCACGTCATGGCTGAAGCGCACCACGCTCACCAGCGCAGCGTGCCAACTGCTGGCGCGATAGACCCCGTCGCGCAGCGCCAATACCAAGCCCCCGCCACGAACGGGCGCGATGCAGCCCGGCTCGCTCGGCATGGCCCAGCTCTCGACACTGCCGGTGGCCGGATCGGCTCGGCGAACCTGCCGCGCGGGAATGTCGACCCAGTACAGCAGCCGCTCCTCGGGATGCCAGAACGGCGATTCGCCGAGCTGGTCCGGCGGCTCGATCGCGCAGCGCCAGCTCATGTCACGCGCTCCACCGAGATCGACATCTGCGCGCTGATCGATTCGCCCGGTTGCAGGATCGCCAGTCCCAGCTGCGCCGCATCGGCGCCTGCATCGACCAGGGTGATGGCATTGTTGACGTGGCTCACCGGTTCGATCGCCACGAAGTCGCGCGTGTCGTTGGTGAACACAACCAGCCGGCTCAGACCGGAGTTCACGCGCGTGTGCAGCAGCTCGTCGCGCAAGTGCACGGTGCCGTTCCAGCCATCGAAGCAATGATCGATGTCGAGAGACGCGCATTGAGCGTCCAACCCGTGCGCGGGGCGCCGCTCGGTCGGCAGCTTGTCGGGGCCCATCTCCCAGCGGCCGGTGGCCTCGAAGGAAATCCGGCTGCGGCCGCGTTTGACGAAATACGGATGCCAGCCCAGGCCGGCGGGCGCGGGCCGCTGGGACTGGTTGGTGAGCGAAAGCGTGAGCTCGAGCGTGTCGCCTCGCAGGCGCAGCGTCTGCGAGCTGTCGAAGGCGAACGGCCAGGCCGCGTCGGGCCGATGCTCGTAGGCCAGCATGGCGAAATCGCTGTCGCTGTCCAGAACTTCCCAGGACCTTTGCCAGCCGACGCCGTGAATGGCGTGCGGTTCAGGGCCGTCGTTGCGCACCAGCGGATGTTGCGTTCCCTGCCACAGCAACGTGGCCTGCGCGATCCGATTGGAAAACGGCACCAGCGCATAACTGCCGGCCTCGCGCGCCGAGGTCAGTTGCGCCGCAGGCGTGGAGCGCAGCACGGCAACGTCGCCCAGCCACAGGCCGGCGATACAGCCGCCCAGCCGCGGTTCGATTTCGCACAGCAGCGCACCTGATCGAAGTTGGAACATGCCTCGCGCTTGTCTCCTGGCTTCGAATTGTGCCCGCATAAAAAAGGGCCCGCTGGAGCCGAAGCTCTGGCGGGCCAACATCCAAAGGAGACTCTTGCTGGTTAGCGGTTGTAGGCGGTTTCGCCGTGCGACGAGATGTCCAGGCCTTCGCGCTCTTCCTCTTCGGAGACCCGCAGGCCGATCACCAGATCGACGATCTTGTAGGCGATGAAGGCAACGACGGCGGACCAGACGATGGTCGTGAGCACGCCCTGCAGCTGGATCCACACCTGGCCGCCGATCGAATAGTCGGGCGAAACCTTGTTGGCCACGTAGTCGTAGATGCCGACGCCGCCCAGCGATGGCGAGGCGAACACGCCCGTCAGCAGCGCGCCCAGGGTGCCGCCGACACCGTGCACACCGAACACGTCGAGCGAATCGTCGGCGCCCAGCATGCGCTTCAGGCCATTGACGCCCCACAGGCAGATCAGGCCGGCCAGCAGGCCGATGACGATGGCGCCCATCGGTCCGACGAAACCGCAGGCCGGGGTGATGGCAACCAATCCGGCGACCGCGCCTGAGGCGGCGCCCAGCATCGAGGCTTTGCCCTTGGACATCGCTTCACCGGAGATCCAGCTCAGCGCCGCGGCAGCGGTGGCCAGCAGCGTGTTGGTGAAGGCCAGGGCGGCAGCGCCGGTGGCTTCCAGGTTGGAGCCGGCGTTGAAGCCGAACCAGCCCACCCACAGCAGCGCGGCGCCGACCATGGTCAAGGTCAGGCTGTGCGGCGCGAACGATTCCCTGCCGTAGCCGATGCGCTTGCCCAGCACGTAGGCGCCGACCAAGCCCGCCACACCGGCGTTGATGTGCACCACGGTGCCGCCCGCGAAGTCGAGCGCCCCCTTGGCCCAGAGCCAGCCGCCGTGCGAGGTGACGACTTCCAGCGTCTTCGCATCGGTGATCCCGTCCGGGCCGTCCCAGTACCAGACCATATGGGCGACCGGCAGGTAGCTGAAGGTGAACCACAGCGCGCAGAACAGCAGCACCGCGGAGAACTTGATCCGCTCGGCGAAGGAGCCGACGATCAGCGCGCACGTGATGGCGGCGAAGGTGGCCTGAAAGGTGAAGTACGACAGCTCGGGAATCACGACGCCCTTGCTGAAGGTCGCTGCCACCGAATCGGCCGTCACGCCCTTGAGAAAGAGCTTGTCGAAGCTGCCAATGAAGGGGTTGCCGGCGGTGAAGGCCAGGCTGTAGCCGTACAGGGCCCACAGCACGTAGATCATCGCGGTGACGACGAAGACCTGCATCAGCACCGACAGCATGTTCTTGCTGCGCACCAGGCCGCCGTAGAACAGGGCCAGGCCCGGAATGGTCATCAGGATCACCAGCAGCGTTGCCACGGTCATCCATGCGGTGTCGCCTTTGTTGGGGACTGGAGCCGGTGCAGCGGGCGCGCCTGAAGCGGCGGGGGCCGGCGCTGCGGCTTGTGCTGTTGCGGCCGGTGCGGCCGCTGCCGTGCCCGTGGTCGCGGGTGTGGAGGTTTCGGGCGCGGCCGCGGGTGCCGCGGCGGCAGGTGCCGCAGCAGCGGGTGCCGTTGCCGCCGGTGCCTGCGCCAGCGCAACGCCGCCGATCAGAAGACCCAGGGCCAGCCCCAGGGAAGCCAGAAGCTTTCTCATGTTCATCTCTTTCTTGGATGGTGGATTGGGCTCTAGAGGGCGTCTTTGCCGGTCTCGCCGGTGCGGATGCGCACAACCTGCTCCAGGTCGTAGACAAAGACCTTGCCGTCGCCGATCTTGCCGGTGCGGGCGGCCGCTTCGA
>DATNCB010000776.1:0-1512 GCA_035571715.1 Ramlibacter sp. | reverse complement strand
CCCATCAGGGTACCCGCCGTAATCGCCAGCACCAGCGTGAGTGCATTCGCGCCGCCTTCGTTCACTTGAGCGCCGGCAAGTAGCGCAGTGGGCGTCAGCGGCAACGGGATGCCGAGCTCATGGACCACCGTATTGAGCCATAACAGCAAGGCAATGTAGCGATCGGATAGCGGCACGGTGTCGATGATGATATCCGGCAGAAAAAACACGTGCCGGCGGCACGGAATATTTTCCGGGCGCGGGGTGTATGTCATACGCAGGCTGTCGTTCTGGTTCAACAGGACCAAGGCGCTGCGCAACCGACTCACTTCCAAAGGAAACCATCATGCAATCATCCCGCACCACCTTCGCGCTGCTCGTCCTGGCCGCGACCCTCGCAGCCTCCGGCGCGCAAGCGCAGCAAGTCGGCAAGACCCGCGAACAGGTCAAGGCCGAACTCGCGGAAGCCATCCGCACCGGCGACATCATCGGCAACGGCGAGAGCAGCCTCACGCTGCGCCAGCTCTTCCCCCAACGTTATCCCGCGGTCGCCACCGCCCCTGGCCTGACCCGCGCCCAGGTCGTCGGCGAGCTCGAAGAGGCCAGGCGCACCGGCGACCTGATGGCCGGCGGCGACTCCGGGCTGCGGCTCAACGAGCTGTATCCGCAGTCGTATCCGCCCAAGTTCGCCGGGCTGGGAAAGACCCGCGCGCAGGTGCAGGCGGAACTGCGCGAGGCGATTCGCACCGGCGACATGATGGCCAGCGGCGAGACGGGGGCCCTGCTCAAGGACCTGTATCCGGAGCGCTATGCAAACGTGAAACCAGCGGCGGACGCCCCCCTGCAGGCGCGCTCGCCTTCCAGCGAAAACATGCACTAAAGGCGCGAGCGCAGCGGCCGAAGGTATCTGGCCGCTGCGCGTCTTCACCCGAGGCCATGCGGCGCATCGCCCTGGGCATCCCAGCACCACCTCAAAGGACAACCATGAAAACGTTTTCGATCCTCGCCGGGCTCGCATGTATCTCCACGGCTGCCGTGGCGCAATCCTCGGTCACGCTGTATGGCGTAGTGGACATCGGTCTGCGTCACGTCAAGAACGGCGATGCCGGCGCCACGACGGTGAGCTCAAACGGCAACAACACCAGCCGCCTCGGCTTCAAGGGCGTCGAGGAACTGGGCGGCGGGTTGCAGGCCGGGTTCCAGCTCGAGACGGGCCTCAATCCCGACACGGGCACTTCTTCCGACCCCGCGCGCTTCTGGAACCGCCGCTCCACCATCAGCTTGACCGGCCCCTTGGGCGAACTGCGTATCGGCCGCGACTACTCGGTGACTTACCTGGGCTGGGAGGATTACGACGTGTGGTCGGACATCGGGATCACCAGTACCGGCAAATTCGACTCTTCGCTCGGCACGGCGCGCGACACGGCCGTGCGTGCGGACAACCAGGTGGCCTACTTCACGCCGGGCGGGCTCGGCGGTTTTTACGCACGCGCGGCCATTGCCCCCGGCGAAGGAATCGCCGGCAAGAAATAC
>DATNCB010000775.1:0-1038 GCA_035571715.1 Ramlibacter sp. | reverse complement strand
GGCGCTGAAGGCCGACCCCAACAATCCGATGGCGCTGTGGCTCTCGGGCACGGCCGATCTCGAAGCCAAGAACTACCCCGCCGCGCTGCGGACCTGGGAGCGGCTTGCCTCCATGCTGCAGCCGGGCTCCGATGACGCGCGCATGCTGCAAGGTGCGATCGAAGATGCCCGTGCCAGGGCCGGCCTGCCACCTTCGAAGCCGTCGCCGGCGCCCGCCGTGGCGTTGGGCGCCGCCGGGGGCGCCAATATCAGCGGTACGGTCGAACTCGATCCTTCTCTGAAAGGCAAGGCCGGGCCCGACGACACCGTGATGGTCATCGCCCGCTTGCCGGGTTCGCGGATGCCGATAGCGGCGGCGCGGCTTCGCGCCGGGGACTTGCCGTTGAAATTCGTGCTCGACGATTCGCAATCGATGAATCCGGCATCGCCCATTTCCGCCGCAAAGGAGGTGGAAGTGGAAGCGCGTATTTCGAAGACCGGCATGGCCAAGGCGGAAGCCGGCGACCTGATCTCGGCGGTGCAGACCGTCAAGGTGGGTGCCAGCGGTGTGGCGCTGCGCGTGGCGAAGGTACGGCCCTAGGTCACTAGCGCACCGGCGCCGCCGGGCCGGGCTTGAGCAGCACCACCAGTGCCCCGGCGCCGCCCTCGTCGCCGCGGGCCTGAACGAAGGCCAGCACTTCCGTTTTCTGGATCAGCCAGCTTTGCACCTTGCTCTTGAGCACCGGCGTTTTGCCGGGTGAACCCAGGCCCTTGCCGTGCACCACGCGCACGCAGCGCCAGCCGCGGCGGTGCGAATCCCGCACGAACGCCGACAGCGCCTCGCGCGCCTCTTCGCGGCGCAGCCCGTGCAGGTCGATCTCGCCCTGGATGCTCCAGTCGCCTTTGCGCAGGCGGCGAGTCACGTCGACGCCGATGCCGGGCCGGCGAAAACTCAGCGCATCGTCCACGTCCAGCAAGGTGCCGGTATCGAATTCGTCGCTGATGGCTTCGAGCAGCACCCGCTGCTCGTCCAATTGCTGCTGCACGGGAATAGGCGGT
>DATNCB010000774.1:0-17530 GCA_035571715.1 Ramlibacter sp. | reverse complement strand
ATCGTCGACGCCATCAAGGCGAGCGGCGGCGATGCGTTCAAGAACTGCTACCAGTGCGGCATGTGCGACACGGTGTGCCCGTGGAACAAGGTCCGCAACTTCAGCATGCGCAAGCTGGTGCGCGAGGCGACCTTCGGCCTGACCGAGATCGAGAGCGAGGACATCTGGCGCTGCACGACCTGCGGCAAGTGCCCGCAGGTCTGCCCGCGCGGGGTCAAGCAGATCGAGTCGGGCGTGGCGCTGCGCCGCATCGCCACCGAGTACGACGTGTTTCCGCACCCCGTCCAGCCGATCCGCGCGGTGGCCGCAAGCCTGCGCGCCGAAGGCAACCCGTTCGGCGAAGACCGCGCCAAGCGGACCAAGTGGGCCGAGGGGCTGGGCGTGAAGGAATTCGCAGAGGGCATGGAGTTCCTGTACCTGCCGGGCTGCTACCTCTCGTACGACCCGCGGGCCAAGAAGATCGCGCGCGCCACGGTCGAGATCCTCAACAAGGCGGGCGTGGAGTTCGGCATCCTGGGCAGCGAGGAAAGCTGCTGCGGCGAGAGCATCCGCAAGACCGGCGACGAGGCGCTGTTCAAGAGCCTGGCGCGCCGCAACATCGCGGCGCTGGTCGGGCGCGGCGTGAAGAAGGTGCTGGTCTCCTCGCCGCACTGCTTCCACAGCTACACCAACGAATATCCCGAGTTCATGGTGCATTTCGAGGTCGTTCACATCTCGCAATTGCTGCACAGCCTGATCGCACAGGGCCGGCTGCAACTGAAGACGGAAGTCGCCAAGACGGTGACCTACCACGATCCGTGCTACCTCGGGCGGCACAACGGCGTGTATGACGAGCCGCGCGAAGCGCTGAAGAGCGTGCCCGGCCTGACGCTGAACGAGATGGCCGAGTCGCGCAACAACAGCTTCTGCTGCGGTGGCGGCGGTGGACGGATCTGGATGGAAACGCCCAAGAGCGAACGCTTCGCCGACCTGAGGCTGGCCCAGGCGATGGGCGTCGGCGCGCAGGTTATGGTGACCGCCTGCCCTTACTGCATCACCAATTTCGAAGACAGCCGGCTGAACGTGCCTGGCGGCGACGCGATCGAGGTGAAGGACATCACCGAAGTCATCCGGGACGCCCTCTAGGCCCCTAAGACGAGGAACATGAAGTGACACACGCCTTGGAACGGTCAATGGAACATAGCCACGACGCGGTGAGCCGGACGTCGCTGCGTCCGGGTGACGATCAGCGCGGCGACGTGATGGTGGTGGGCGGCGGCATCAGCGGCATCCAGGCGGCGCTCGACCTGGCCACCGCGGGCTACAAGGTCTACCTGATCGAAAAGACGCCCACCATCGGCGGCAAGATGGCGCAGCTGGACAAGACGTTCCCGACGAACGACTGTTCGATGTGCATCGAGTCGCCCAAGTTCATCGAGTGCGACCGGCATCCCAACATCGAGCTGATGACCTACACCGAGGTCGTCGGCGTGGAGGGGACCGCCGGCAACTTCACGGTGACGCTGAACAAGAAACCGCGCTACATCGACGAGGACAAGTGCACCGGCTGCACGGTGTGCGTCGAGTACTGCCCGGTGAAGATTCCCGACCCGTTCAACCAGAACCTGTCGCTGAACAAGGCGGTGCACATCTACTTCTCGCACGCGGTGCCGCTGGTCACCTACATCGACGACACCTGCCTGTACCTGAAGGACAAGACCTGCTCGATCTGCAAGGGCGTGTGCGAGAACGACGCCATCAACTTCAACCAGACGCCCGAGAAGGTCGAGATCAAGGTCGGGGCGATCGTGCTGTCGCCCGGCTTCGAGACGTTCGACCCGAAGATTCGCAACGACTACGGCTACGGGATCTACGAGAACGTCGTCACCAGCCTGGACTTCGAGCGGCTGCTGTGCGCCACCGGCCCGCATGAGGGGCAGATCCTGCGCCCGTCCGACAAGGGACATCCGCACAAGATCGCCTGGATCCACTGCGTCGGATCGCGGCAGATCAACCCGGGCGGCAATACCTATTGCTCGGCCGTTTGCTGCTCGTACACGCAAAAGCAGGTGATCCTGGCCAAGGACCACCTGCCGGAGATGGAAGCGACGATCTTCCACAACGACATCCGCTCCTACGGCAAGGACTTCGAGCGCTTCTACCAGCGCGCGGAGCGGCTGCCCGGCGTCCAGTTCATCCGCAGCTACGTGTCCATCGGCGGCGAAGATCCGGTCACCAAGAACGTCAAGATCCGCTATGCCACGACCGATGGCGGCGTCAAGGAAGAGGAATTCGAACTGGTGGTGCTGTCGGTCGGGCTGAACCCGCCGCGCGACGCGCAGCGGTTCGGCCAGATGTTCGGCATCGAACTCGGGCCGCAGGGTTTCTGCAAGGTCAACCCGGTCAACCCGATCGAGACCACCCGTCCGGGCGTGTTCATCAGCGGCGCGTTCCGCGGGCCGATGGACATCCCCGAAGCCGTCATGACCGCCAGCGCCGCCGGAGCGCTGTCCGGCCAGTTGCTCAAGGCCAGGCGCGGGCGCCTCAGCACCGAACGGGTCTATCCGATCGAGAAGGACGTCACCCAGGAAGAGCCGAAGGTCGGCGTCTTCGTCTGCCGCTGCGGCGCCAATATCGGCCGCGTGGTCGATGTGCCGGGCGTCGCCGAATACTCGAAGACGCTGCCCAATGTCGTCCACGTCGAAGAGAGCCTGTTCGCCTGCGCGACCAATACCGCCAAGGCGATCGGCGACACCGTCAAGGCAAAGGGCCTGAACCGGGTCGTGGTGGCCGCGTGCACGCCCCGGACGCACGAGCCGCTGTTCCGCGACACCCTGCGCGAGGCCGGCATCAACCAGTACTTCTTTGACATGGCGAACATCCGCGAGCATTGCTCGTGGGTGCACTCCAAGGAACAGACGGAGGCCACCAAGAAGGCCAAGGACATCGTGCGCATGTCGGTGGCACGGGCCAGCCTGCTGGAGCCGCTCGATGAATTCGCGCTGCCGGTGAACAAGGTCGCGCTGGTGGTGGGCGGCGGCGTCGCCGGCATGACCAGCGCCCTCACGCTGGCCGAGCAAGGCTTCCAGACCTACCTCATCGAAAGGGAGTCCGACCTCGGCGGCATGGCGCGCCGCATCCACTTCACGGTCGAAGGCCTGGACGTGCAGCCCTGGCTGAAGGAACTCAAGAAGAAGACTTACCGGCACCAGTTGATCCGGGTGATGACCGATGCGACGATCACGAACGTCGAGGGCTACGTCGGCAACTTCACCACCAAGGTGAAATCCAAGGGCGGCCGGGTGCAGGAGATCAAACACGGCGCCGCCATCATCGCCACCGGCGCCGACGAGTACAAGCCGACCGAGTACCTGTACGGACAGGATCCCCGCGTCATGACCCAGCTCGAGCTGGAGGAGAAGATCGTCGGCGGCGACGAGCAGGTGCGCAAAGCGCAGAGCGTGGTCATGATCCAGTGCGTCGGCTGCCGCCAGGAGGACCGCAACTACTGTTCGCGCGTCTGCTGCAGCGGCGCGATGAAGAATGCGCTCAAGCTCAAGTCCGTCAACAAGGACGTGGACATCTACGTGCTGTTCCGCGACATGCGCACGTACGGCTTCAACGAGGACTACTACCGCGAAGCCTCGAGCAAGGATGTCAAGTTCATCCGCTACGAACCGCAGGACAAGCCGCTGGTTGAATCGGTCCAGGAGGGCGGCCGAGCTGTCCTGAAAGTCAGCGCCACTGATCCGATCCTGGGCAAACGCCTGGAGCTCGACGCCGACGCCATCGTGCTGGCCGCCGCGGTCGTTCCCTCGGCCGGCAGCGAGGACACGGCGCGGCTGTTCAAGGTGCCGCTCAGCCCCGACGGCTTCTTCCAGGAAGCGCACGTCAAGCTGCGGCCGGTCGATTTCGCCGCCGAAGGTGTCTACCTGTGCGGCACGGCGCAATATCCCAAGCACCTGTCCGAAGTGATCAGCCAGGCGTATGGCGCGGCCGGCCGTGCGCTGACGCTGCTGACGCACGACACGGTGGTCGCATCCGGGTCGGTGTGCGAGGTCAACGAGAGCGCCTGCGTTTCATGCGGGGCCTGCATCACCGCCTGCACCTATGGCGCAATCGACTTTCACGACACCCCGCGCGGCAAGAAAGCCGTCATCAATGCCGTGCTGTGCAAGGGCGACGGCCTCTGCAACGCGAAGTGCCCAACCGGCGCGGTGTCACTGAAGCATTACACCAACGACGAAGTGTTCGGCCAGATCGAAGCCGCGCTGGCGGGCTGAGAAAGAGAACTCACATGGCTACCGCAATCGAATACAAGCCGACCATCGTCGGGTTCCTGTGCAACTGGTGCTGCTACGGCGGCGCCGATCTGTGCGGCGTGTCGCGCTTCCAGTACCCGCCCTATCTGCGTGTGATCCGCCTGATGTGCTCGGGCCGGGTCGATCTGGAATTCATTTTCCGCACCTTCGCCAAGAAGGCCGACGGCGTGTTCGTCGGCGGCTGCCACTTGAACGACTGCCACTACAACCCCGAAGGCAACTACGACGCGATGGGCAACGTGCTGATGGCCAAGCGCATCCTCGAGAAGGTGGGCGTCAACCCGGACAGGCTGCGGCTGGAATGGGTGTCGGCGGGCGAAGGCATCCGGTTTGCCGAGATCATGAACGACTTCTCCGCGAAGATCAAAAGCCTGGGCCGGCTGGGGACGTCGGAGGGCATTCCGGTCGCCGAACTTACATCGCGGCTGGAGATCGCGGAGGGGCTCGTTCCCTACATCAAGCTGGTCGAGCGGGAAAGGTTTCGCGTGCCGGTGCGCACCGAAGAAGGCTACCAGAAGTTCTTCGGCAGCCAGGAGTTCGACGCGCTGTTCGACGAACTGATCCTGGACAAGCTGGTGATGAGCCGCATCATGGATTTCGTGCGCAAGAACCCCGTCGCGGCCATCGAGATCCCCAAGAGCCTGGACCTGGAACCGTCCGATGTCGCCCGGCACCTGCAGTATCTGACCGAGCGGGGGCTGGTCAAATTCGAATCCGGCCAGACGCTGGTCGCCGCGGTCTGAGCACCGCGAGTCAGACAGAGCAACATTGCGATTGGATCAGAGTCATGGATAGCGCCAAGATAGATCAGATTATCGAAAAGCACCGCGGCGAGGCGGGCGACCTGATTCACGTGCTGATGGAAATCCAGCACGAGATCCACTGGCTGCCGCGAGACGTGCTGCACCGGGTGGCCGAGGTCCTGGAGATTCCGTTCAGCCGGGTGCTGCGCATCGCCACCATGTACAAGACCTTCAGCCTGACGCCCAAGGGCCGCAATGAGGTGCACGTCTGCAACGGCATTTCCTGCCATTTGCGCGGCGCCAAGCAGGTGATGGAGGCGGTGGAACGCGTCACCGGCGTCAAGGCCGGCGAAACCGACGCGAACTGGCGCTTCAGCCTGGCTGCGGGCGCCTGCCTCGGCACTTGCAGCCTCGGGCCCGAGGTGATCGTCAACGGCAGGCACCATGCCCGCATGACGCCCGCCAAGGTCGAGGAAGTACTCAAGGAATATCCGTAAGGAGCGGCACACATGACCAGGCTTTCCTCCGCCGCCGAACTCGAACAGCTTCGCGCGCGCATCCTCTCGTCGCGCGAGAGCGCCAAACCCTGCATCGCGGTCTGCGCCGGTGCGGCCTGTCACGGGCTCGACTCCTTGCGGGTCGCCAACGCCTTCCAGGCCGAAGTCGCCAAGCTGGGCGCGGCCGCCCCAGTCGAGGTCCGCGTCACCGGCTGTCACGGCTACTGCGAAAAGGGACCGAACGTCGTCATCAACCCGCAGGAAATCTGCTACCTCGAGGTCAAGCCCGAGGACGTCCCGGAGATCGTCGATCGGACCTTGAAAGGCGAGGTGGTCGAGCGCCTGGTCTATGCGCATCCGGTCACCGGCGAGAAGTCGGTGCACATGAAGGACGTGCCGTTCTACAAGCACCAGACGCGCCTGCTGATCGGCGACAACACCCGCATCGACCCGATGCGCATCGACGACTACCTGGCGCTGGGCGGCTACGCGGCGCTGGCGAAGGCGCTGTTCCAGATGACGCCCGACCAGGTTGTCGATGAAGTGAAGAAGGCCAACCTGCGCGGGCGTGGCGGCGGCGGCTTCCCCGCCGGGCAGAAATGGGAAACCGCGAAGAACGCGCCCGGCGACGAAAAGTACGTGATCGTCAACGGCCACGAAGGCGAGCCCGGCGCGTTCATGGACCGGGCGCTCTTCACCGGCAATCCGCACAAGGTGCTGGAAGGCCTGATCATCGGCGCCTTTGCGATCGGATCGCATAGCGGCTACATCTACACACGCCACGATTCGCCGCAATTGGTCAAGCACATCGAGCAGGCGCTCGCCCAGGCGAGGGAATACGGACTGCTGGGCGAAAACATCCTCGGTTCCGGTTTCGACTTCGACGTCGAGCTGCACTTCGACGTCGGCATCTTCGTTTCCGGCGAATCGAGCGCGCTGATGCGCTCGATCGAAGGGCTGCCGCCGGAGCCGCGGCCCAAGTACATCCGGACTTCGGTCGCCGGCATCCGGGACAAGCCGAGCAACCTCAACAACGTCGAGACCTGGGCCAACGTGCCGCAGATCATCGAACGCGGCGCCGATTGGTACGCCAGCATCGGCACCGCCGGCAGCAAGGGAACCAAGCTCGTGTCGCTGTCGGGCAATGTCCGCGACAGCGGCGTCGTGGAAGTGCCGATGGGCACGTCGCTGCGCACGATCGTCTATGACATCGGCGGCGGCGTCGCCGGCGGCAAGGCGGCCAAGGCGGTGCATTTCGGCGGGCCCATGGGCGGCTCGATTCCGGCGAGCCTGATCGATGCGCCGCTGGACTTCGACGAGCTGGCCAAGCTGGGCGCCCCGATCGGCGCCGGCGGCCTGCTGGTGATGGACGAGGACACCGACATGGTGGAGGTTGCGCGCTACTTCCTCGAGTGGTTGACCACCGAATCCTGCGGCAAGTGCGTGCCCTGCAGGGAGGGGATGTGGCAGACCATGAAGGTGCTGGAAAACATCACCAAGGGCAAGGGCCGCAGCGGCGACATAGGCCGGCTGGAAGACCTGAATGATGTGACCGGCGCCGCCTGCCTGTGTGCGCTTGGCAAGACCGCCGCCGACCCGCTCAAGAGCATGCTGCGCTACTTCAAGGACGAGTACGAAACGCAGATCGGCCGCGGCAGCGAAGGCAAGGGCAGTGAAGTTGTAGGGAGCGCAGCGAAATGAGCGACGTCGTTATGCAGATCGACGGCAAGGAGGTCAAGGCCTCCGGCGATATGACCGTGCTGCAGGCAGCGCGGCAGGCAGGCATCCACATCCCCACGCTGTGCCATCACGAGAAGCTGGAAGCGTTCGGCGGCTGCCGCATGTGCATGGTGGAAGTGGAAACGCGCGGCCGCAAGAGCTATGTGGTGTCCTGCCTCTACCCGGTGGCCAAGGACCTCGTGGTGCGCACGAGATCGGATCGCGTGGACAAGATTCGCCGCACCATCCTGGAGGAACTGCTCGCGCACGCGCCCAACTCGCCCGAACTGGTCGAGCTGGCGCGCGAGTATCGCGCCGACCCGAACCGCTTCGACAAGGATCCCTCGTTCTGCATCCTGTGCGGTTTGTGCGTGCGCTACTGCGACGAGGTCAAGGGCAAGAACGCCGTCGACTTCATCGAAAGAGGCGCGAGCCGGGAGATCAGTTTCATCCCCGAGATTGCCGCCAAGGAATGCTGGGACTGCCAGGAGTGCTTCGCCCTGTGCCCGACGTCCTATGCGCAGGCCGCTTACTTCCTGACCGAAGCGCTGGCTTTCCCGGGCCGGCGCAAGGCTGCGGCCACCGCCTGAACGCATGGATTGCGGGGCCGGGCCGGAGCGTGATGCCTCGGTACGTGCATAGCGTAGGCCCGGCATTGGGCTCGCTACACTGGACAGCTGCGCGCCCCGGGCGTTCCGCGAGCCCAGCCCGCAATGACAGGCCTGGCGTCAAGTCACGCGCTTGTCGAACGACAAGCGCTGCGACTGTTCGAAGCCGGCGTCGTAGAAGAACCCGAGCAGAGCGAAATTCTCCCGCGCAGCCGCGGTTTCCACGCGCTCGACGCCGAGGGCCTGCAGGTTCACAAAAAGCTGCGACAACAGCGCGTGACCGATGCCGCGGTGCGCATAGTCCGGGTCCACTCCGATGGTGTCCAGCACCGCCACCGGCTCCACGCGGCCGTAATCGCCGAAGTCCGCGCGTGCCATCACGAAACCCGCGGCGATGCCGTCCACGCGTGCCACCAGGGAAACGCGCACGGCGGAATCGCCCATCGCTTCGTCCGCCAGTTCGCGGATGTAGGCTTCGCGCTTGCGGCCGGCGAGCTTTTGATCGATCCGGACGATATCGGCAAGATCGCCGGCGCCCAGCACGCGCATGTCGTACTTGTCGCGTGCCAGCGCCTCGAAATCATTCGCGTTGGCCGGGCTGTAGTCGACTTCAGTGGCCGAAAAACCGGTGACGTATTTAGGGGCGAGTACCTTGTCACCGTCGTGCGCCGTGACCAGGTTCTTGCGAACCGAGCATTCCAGGAACATGGTGCGCGAAAATTCGAAGCCCGCGGAATCGAAGAACTGCATGATCGCGTGATCGCGCCAGGATGCGGTCGTGCGGATTGTCGGCACGCCCAGGCGCTTGGCCTCGCTTTCGAGCCGGCCCAGCAACGCCGAGCCGATGCCCCGGCGCTGCTCACCGCGCGCGACCGAAATCGACTCCAACAACAGAGCCGGCTCGCTGCGGCCGAACTCGCCGAGCTGTTTGCGTGCCTTGATGAATCCGACGAACTTGCCGTCCTGTTCCGCCGAAAACTGGACATGGCGATCGGTCTGCTCAAGCGCGGCTTTCAGGCGGCGCTGGAAATACAAATGGCGGGGATGACCCACGATGCTCGCGTCCAGTGCGACCACCGATTCCATATCCTCGGCCTTGGTTCGGCGAAGCGAGATCCCGGCAGGTTGATGCTGAGTGGGGGTTGCCAAGATACGCTCCTTGCTGCGAAGTGGACCTCGAAATTTTAGCTTGGAACCAGGCTGCTGCGAAGCCATTTGCCCCTGGGAAATTGCCTCGCGTGCGAGATCGCTTCTGCACTGCAAGCCGCTTAGGCGTTTTCGACTTCCACGAACCGGTCTGCGGGCAATTGAGCCTCGAGCGCGGCGATCAGGATGGCCAGCGGCCGCTCTAGTTCGAGCAGCCGGCGCTGCACATCGACGGGCGGGTCATAGTTCTTGAGCGACTGTTCCAGTACCGCGGCCAGGTTCTGTATGTCCGTGGCGCCGATGTTGGCCGAGACGGCTTTGGTGGTATGAGCCAGACGTTCCGCCGTAGGCATGTCCCCCATCGCCAGGGCCTGGTGGATTTGCGCGCAGACGTCTCGTTGGCCCGCCACATAGCGCCGCAACATGGCCACATACAAAAATTTCTTGCCGAGCATGCGGCTCAGCCCCAGCGCCGTGTCCAGTCCCGCGATTCCTTGCGGCAGATCCTGGTGCGAACCGTCCGGCCTTTCGGTTTCGTGCGCTTGAGTCGTCACAAGGCCGGAGACCGGCGCCCGCTCGCCCGGGCGAATCCAGCGCAGGAGCGTGTCGCAGAGGTCTTGCGGATCGATGGGCTTGATGACGGCATCGTTCATTCCCGCTTCGATGCACTTGCGCCGGTCCTGTTCCATGGCGTTGGCCGTCATCGCGACGATCGGCAGCCGCGCCAGCCACTTCACCTTGCGGATCTCGCGCGTGGCCGTGATGCCATCCATCACCGGCATCTGCATATCCATGAACACCAGGTCGTAGACCGAGCGCCGGGCCATGTCCAGCGCGACCTGTCCGTTGTCGGCCACATCCACCATCAGCCCGGCGTCTTCGAGCAGCTCGCGTGCGACCTGCTGGTTGATGTCGTTGTCCTCCACCAGCAGCACGCGCGCACCGCGGATCGCCGCCAACGGGTGTTGCACAGCGGCTTTCTCCGTCGCAGTGCTCGTGTGCGCCGTGCGTTGGGCCGCTCCAAGCGCGGACATGGTCGTGTCGAACAAGAGCGAGGCATTCACCGGCTTGATCAGCACATGATCGATGCCGACGGAACGAGCCTCCTTCAACATTTCCTCGCGGCCGTAAGCCGTGACGATCATGAGGATGGGCGGTGACGCCAGCCCCAGCGACTTGATGCGCCGTGCCGTCGCCATCCCATCCATCTCCGGCATGCGCCAGTCGAGATAAACGATATCGTAGGGACGGCCTTCATTCGCGGCCCTGCGCACCTCATCCACCGCGGCCGGCCCCGAGGACGCCTCCGTGGCGAGGAAGGTCATGTCTTCGAGCATGTCCATGATCACGGCCCGCGCATTGGCGCTGTCGTCCACCACCAGGGCACGACGGCCGCGCAGATCCGGAATGGGGACCAGTTCGCGCCGGCCCGCCGCGCCGATGCCCAACCGGGCGCTGAACCAGAAGGTGCTGCCCTTGCCAGGCTCGCTTTCCACGCCCACCTCGCCGCCCATGAGCTCGGCGAGGCGCTTGCAGATCGCCAGGCCCAGCCCGGTGCCCCCGAACCTGCGGGTAGTGGACGCGTCGGCCTGCGAAAAACTCTGGAACAGCCGGCTCATCTGCTCCCCGGTCAGGCCGATGCCCGTGTCCTGCACCCGGAAGTGCAGCAGCACCTCTTTTTCCGTGCGTTCGCTGGCGCGCACCGCAATGATGATCTTGCCCTTGTCGGTGAACTTCACCGCGTTGTTGGCGTAGTTCAGCAGGATCTGGCCCAGGCGCAGTGAATCGCCCACGAGATTGCGCGGCACGTCCGGTGCCACCTCGAACACCAGTTCCAGCCCCTTGGCGTGGCTTTTCTCGCTGATCAGGTTGGCTGTGTTGTCCAGCAGCTTTTCCAGTGGGAACTCGGTGTGCTCCAGGTCCAGCTTACCCGCTTCGACCTTGGAAAAATCCAGGATGTCGTTGATCACTCCCAGCAGGTGCTGGCCTGCGGCTTGCACCTTCACCAGGTAGTCCCGCTGGCGCGGAGCCAGGGCGGTCTTCAGTGCCAGGTTCGACAGCCCGATGATCGCGTTCATCGGTGTGCGGATTTCATGACTCATGTTGGCCAGAAAGTCCGACTTCATCCGCGTGGCTTCTTCGGCAATCTCCTTGGCCCGGCTGCTTTCTTCCTCCTGCCTTTTGCGCTGCGTGATTTCGCGCGCAATGGTCAGAATACCCAGCACGTGGCCGTCGCGGTCGCGCAGTGGACTTCTGGCGCTGTCGAACAGCGCACTGCGCCCGTCGGGATACGTGACCCAGGTTTCGCAGGAGCTCTTTTGCAAGGAGGCAAGCACCTCAGCATCCTTTTGCTCGATCCAGGTTCCCCGCTCAAGGTCGGTGACTTCCCTCGCCGTTCGACCGATGATTTCGCTGGCGGGCTTTCCCGTGAGCTCCGAGAAAGCGCCATTGCAGCCGAGGTAAACGCCGTTGGTGTCCCGATAGGAGATCGGGTCCGGAATCGAATTGATCAGCGATTCCAGCGTCGCGTGTTGCCACTTCTGCTCTTGCTCGATCTGCCGCAGCCGGCATGGTTGTGCCTTGCAGGTCAGTCTGCTCTCTGCTTCCTGCAGCGCGTGCCGGGCCTGTGCCAGCTCTTGCTCCAGACCGGCACGCAGTCTCCGTTCCTCGGACAGAACTATCGATAAGTCGATCGGTGCGGGGTCCATGGCGGCTTGTCGCATTGCTGAGACCTCATGAGACCATCGACGGCTCACCCTCGCCTAGGCAAAATGCCTAGCCGGTTTAAGAAATTGATCTGGCCAGTCAGGGCGCCACGCGCACGCATTCGCCCGAGTCGATGACCGCCTCGACCCTGGCTGCAATCACGGCGTGGCCGGCATCGTTGACGTGCACGCCGTCGCCCGAGTCGTAGCTCGGATCGAGCGTGCCGTCGGGGGCGGCGAGCGCCTCGCGCGTGGCGACGAAACACGGTGCGACATCAACGGCCAGGCGCGCGTCTATCTCCGCCAGCAGGGCCAACCGATCCGCCGGGATGGTGGACAGCGGCTGCATCGAGACAACGATTACGGAGGCGCCGGCGGTTTGCGCGATGGACCTGACTCGCAACAAGTTCTGAACCGTCTCGTCCACGCTGTAGCCGACCACCGTGTCGTTGCTTGGGAAGGAAACGATTACCAGCTTCGGCGACTTGGCCAATGCCGCATCCACATTGGCCTCCGGATCAGGCGGCGGCCGGTTATCCACCAAGGGAGTGGCCGTGGGCAGTGCCTCGTATGTCGTCTTGCCGCCCTTGGCGATGTTGAAGACAGTGACGGAGCGATCCGAATACTTCGCCGTCACCGCTTGAACCCAGGACTGTATTCTGGCTCCCGCACCGGCAGGCGTGGACGAACCCATCACGACCCAGTTGCCGGGCGCCACCAGCGGCGCCGCAGGCGGCGGCGGTTCAACTGGCGGCGCAGGCGGTTCAACTGGCGGCGCAGGCGGTTCAACTGACGGCGCAGGCAGTTGAACTGACGGCGCAGGCGCCGTCACGGGTTCAGGTGCTGGCGCCTCGCCGCCTCCGCCGCAAGAGACCAGCAGTCCAAGCCAGACGCCGCCACAGCCGCGCAAGAACCGCCGGGACTTCAGACCCGGCAGCCCGGGCACTTCATCGCGTCGCATTGCGCGTGCCGGGCAGGCGGAAAGACGATCACGTTCTGGCATGGCGCGTAAAGCTTAGAGGGGCGCGCGCCAGCCCCGTGTCGGACAACGCCGCAAGCGCTGCCGCCGCCCGGCCTTGGACTCAGGGCTTCTTCGACGGATATTGGGAGGGCGCGCCGCCTTGACCCGGCTGCGCCACCCGGCGCCTGATCAAGGCGTCGAGCGCGCTGTCCGCGCCCCACCCGGTGGACGGAATCTTCGGCTTGCTCTTCCGCTTGTGCGAATCACCTGGCTTGTGAGATTGATCTCGCTTGCGGGTCATCTTGGCTTCCTCCGCTTGGTCGCGGCGGAGTTTTCCGTCTCCTTGCAGCAGGCGCTCAGCTTCCGGGCCTTTCGTCGGCCGGCGTGATCTTGGCGCGATCATGCTCGAGCTTCTTCAAGGTTTCCAGCGCGCTGGCCGCGCCTTCGCCATGCCTGGGCTGCTTTGGAGCGCTCTTGCCGGAATGCTCGGCGCGTTCCGGCTCACCTTTGGTTTTGGACTGCTTGCGTTTCATGCTCCCCACCTGGAGTTTCCTGCCCTGTAATCTAAGGTGCGGCCCATGGTCGGGCTTGTAGGCACGGCCACGCTTCCTACGTAGGAGGCGCGCCTGCCTCCGCATGGTAAGAATGCGTGTGCGCAGCTATCTCAGACCAGGTTGCGCAACTCCCGCAGAGCCACCGACAACATGGCCAGGTCCGGACTCGCCGCGTCGGCCAGCTCGGCCACCAGCCGCTTGGCCCGCGCGAACGCCACCGGGTTGCGCGCTTCCCACGACGAGAGCTTGTCCGCGGCCGCACCCGTCGGATGGCGGCTCACCGCGTCCAGGGCGATGGAACGCTGCAGGTCGGCGAGGTCGTCGGCCAGCGCGACCTTGGCCAGGCTCTGCCAGTGCGTGTCGGCCGGAAGCAGTTCGATCTGCTGGCGGAATTTCTCCAGTCCCAGGCGCTCGCCGATGCCGAAGTGCACCTCGCTGGTCGCATCCAGCGGACTGTGGCCTGCTTCGGCAATCTGGGCGATGTCCAGCGCGCTGAACAGGCGGTCGGCCGCTGCCACTCGTTGCGCCAGTTCGTGCGGTACGCCGGCCTGGACCCAGGCAGCGGCTTGCGTCGAACCGGCCGCTTCGGGCTCCAGCCGCGTGCGCAGAAAGGCGATCGCCGGCAGCAGCCGCTGAGCAGCCTGCTCCAGGGGTTCCTGCAAGCGCTTGGATCGCAGGAACCAGGTCGTCGCTTGGGCGATGAGCCGGTGCCATCGCACGATCATTTCGCTTTGCACGCTGTCGGGCACGCGATTGTCCAGCGCCTCGATGCGCTGCCACAGTTCGACGCTCCCGAACACCTCCCGCGCCAGCAAATACGCGCGGACGACCTCGGGCGCGGCAGCGCCTGTCAATTCGGCCAGCTGATGCACGAAGGTCGATCCGACGCGATTGATCATGCTGTTGAGCACGTGCGTCGCGATGATCTCCCGGCGCAGCGGATGCCGCGGAATGTAGTCGCCGTATTCGGTTTTCAGCGCGGTCGGAAAGTAGCGCTGCAGGGCACTGCCGATCCATGGGTCCTCCGGCAGGTCGGAAGCCACCAGCTCATCGGACAGCCACATCTTGCTGTACGCCAGCAGCACCGCCAGTTCGGGGGTGGTCAACCCCAGCCCCCGCGCCTTGCGCTCGGCCAGTTCATCGTCGGTGGGCAGGAACTCGATCGCGCGGTGCAGCCGTCCGGTTTTTTCCAGGAAGCGCATGAAGCGGGCCTGCTCGTCGATCTGGGTGGGTGCGAGGCGCCGGCCGACCGACAGGGCCTGCGTCTGGAAGTAGTTGTCGCGCAAGACCAGCGCGGCAACTTCATCGGTCATGGTCGGCAAGAGCACATTGCGCTGCGCCTGGGTGAGCTTGCCCTCGTCCACCGCCAGCCCCAGCAGGATCTTGATATTGACCTCGTGGTCCGAGGTGTCTACACCGGCCGAGTTGTCGATAGCGTCCGTGTACAGGCGCACGCCGGCCTGAGCTGCTTCAACACGGCCGCGCTGGGTAAAGCCCAGGTTGCCGCCTTCGCCGATTACCTTGACGCGCAATTCAGCACCGTTGACGCGCAGCGCGTCGTTGGCGCGGTCGCCGACTTCCAGGTGGGTCTCGGCGCTGGCCTTCACATAGGTGCCGATACCGCCGTTGTAGAGCAGGTCCACCGGCGCCTTCAGGATCGCGGAAACCAGCTCGGTCGCGGTCATCCGCTCGGCGCTGATGCCCAGCGCGGCGCGGGCCTGCGGCGAGATCGGTATCGATTTTTCCGATCTCGCCCAGATGCCGCCGCCTTCGGAGATCAGGCTTACGTTGTAGTCGGCCCAGGACGAGCGCGGCAGCGCGAACAGGCGCTGCCGTTCGGCCAATGTCGCTGCCGGGTCCGGCTGCGGGTCGATGAAGATGTGGCGGTGGTCGAACGCGGCCACGAGCTGAATATGCGGCGACAGCAGCATGCCGTTGCCGAACACGTCGCCGGACATGTCGCCGATACCCACCACGGTGAAATCGGTCGTCTGGATGTCAACGCCCATCTCGCGGAAATGCCGCTTGACGCTTTCCCAGGCTCCGCGCGCGGTGATGCCCATCACCTTGTGGTCGTAGCCGACGCTGCCGCCCGAAGCGAACGCGTCGCCCAGCCAATGGCCATACTCCTGGCTCACCGCGTTCGCGTAGTCCGAGAAAGTGGCCGTGCCCTTGTCGGCGGCGACCACCAGGTACGGATCGTCGCCGTCGATGCGCACCACCTGCGGCGGCGGCACGGCCTTGCCGCCGACCAGGTTGTCCGTGAGGTCCAGGAGGCCGCGCAGGTATTCCTGATAGCAGGCGATGCCTTCCTTCATATACGCGTCGCGGTCGGTCGCGGGCGGCGCTTTCTTCAGCACGAAGCCGCCCTTGGACCCCACCGGCACGATCACGATGTTCTTGACCATCTGCGCCTTGACCAGGCCCAGCACCTCGGTGCGGAAATCGTCGGGACGATCGGACCAGCGCAGGCCGCCGCGCGCCACCTTGCCGCCGCGCAGGTGGATGCCCTCGAAACGCGGCGAATACACGAAAATCTCGTAGAGCGGCACCGGCTGCGGCAGGCCCGGGACCTTGGCCGAATCGAGTTTGACGCTCAGGAACTGGCGGCGCGGGCCGCTCGCGCCCGAGTGCCCGGCGCCGGTACGCCAGAAGTTGGTCCGCAGCGTCGCGTCCACCAGCGCGAGCAACTGCCGCAGCACCCGGTCTTCGGACAGGTTGCTGACTTTTTCGAGCGCCTTCTCGATGGCGCTGACCTGCGAGGCGGCGGCCTGCTCGTCACGCCGCTGCGGGTCGAAGCGCAGCTTGAACAGGCTCACCAGCATCCGCGCGATGCGCGGGTGCGCCGACAAGGTGGCCGCGATGGTCGCCTGGGATTGGGCGAATCCGATCTGCTTCAGGTACTTCGCGTAGGTCCTGAGCACCACGATCTCGTCGGCGGCCAGGCTGGCGAGCAGCACCAGCCGGTTGAAATCGTCGCTTTCGATCTCGCCGCGCAGCACGCGCTCGAACGCGTCCTCGAACAGGCGCGCCAGGGCCTCGCCTTCGAATTCGCCGGTCAACGGCGCCTGCAATTCGAAGTCGTGCAGGGAGATGGCGTCGGGGTCGCCTTCGCCGATGCGGTAGCTGGCTTCGGCGATCACGCGCACGCCCATGTGTTCCAGCATGGGCAGGCTGTCGGACAGCACCAGCGGGTCGCCGCGCCGGTACACCTTCAGGCCGAGCGCGCCGGGCGCGCCGCCATCCACTTGATACAGCGCCAGCCCCAGCGGATCCTGGGGTGACAGGGCCGCCAGCTTGCGCACGTCGGGCACGGCATCGCGCGCGGCGACGCGGTCGCGGTAGTCGGCCGGAAACGCGCCGCTCCAGCGCTTGAACAGGGCCAACCCATCGCCCTCGCCCTGCGCGCCCACCAGCGCGTCGCGCAGCTCGTCGTCCCAGCGCCGCGCGGTGACCGCCAGCTTGCGCTCGAGGTCTTTGCGCTCGTAGGCGGGAATCTGGCCCGCCTTGGTGCGCACCCGAAAGTGGATGCGCGCCAGCATCGCTTCGCTGAGCATGACGTCGAATTCGGCGCTGGTGCCGTCGAACGTAGCCATCAGGATGCGCTGGAACTTGACGCGCAGGTCGGTGGAGTAGGCTTCGCGCGGCACGTAGATCAGGCACGAGATGAAGCGGTCGAACGGGTCGCGCCACATGAACAGGCGCAGCCGCTGCCGCTCGCCCACGGAGACGATGCCCAACGCCGTGTCGTACAGGTCCTCGTCCGGAATCTGGAACAGGTCGTCGCGCGGATAAGTCTCCAGGATATGGTCCAGCGCCTTGGCCAGGTGGCCGCCGGGCGGCAAGCCCGCACGTTGGGCGATCGCCTCCACCTTGCCGCGCAACAGCGGCGTCTCGGACACGCGGGCGCTATAGGCCGTGGACGTGAACAGGCCGATGAACCGGTGTTCGCCGATCACCTCGCCGCGCTCGTTGTAGCGCTTGACGCCGATGTAATCGGTGTAGCCCGACCGGTGCACGGTCGAGCGGGTATTCGCCTTGGTGACCACGAGCACGGGCAGTGGCGCCCGCGCCATGGCGCGCGCTTGCGGCGGCAGCGCTGCAAAACTGGCCGAGAGCTTTTCCTCGGCGGTTTCGCGCAGCACGCCCAACCCGCTGCCCGGCACCAGTTGCAGCGCGGTTTCTCCCTGCTCGTCGACCAGGTCGTGCTGCCGATAGCCCAGCAGCGTCATGTGGTCGTCGGCCAGCCATTGCAGGAACGCGCGGCTTTCGGAGACGTTGGCATGCGGCACTGTG
>DATNCB010000773.1:0-2192 GCA_035571715.1 Ramlibacter sp. | reverse complement strand
GCGTGGTGGAAGGCCGAACCACGTTCTGCAACATGCTCAAGTACATCCGCATGACGGCCAGCTCGAACTTCGGCAACGTGTTTTCGGTGCTGGTGGCAAGCGCCTTCCTGCCCTTCCTGCCGATGCTGCCGCTGCAGCTGCTGCTGCAGAACCTGCTCTACGACGTCTCCCAAACCGGCATTCCATTCGACAACGTCGATGCCGAGCTGGTGAGCAAGCCGCTGAAGTGGAACCCGGCCGACATCGGGCGCTTCATGATCTTCTTCGGACCGGTCAGCTCGCTGTTCGATATCACTACCTTTGCCGTGATGTGGTGGGTGTTCGGCGCCAACAGCGTGGCCACGCAAGGCCTGTTCCAGTCGGGCTGGTTCGTCGTGGGGCTGCTCACGCAGACTTTGGTCGTCCACATGATCCGCACACCCAAGCTGCCGTTCATCCAGAGCCGCGCGGCGGCGCCACTGATGGTGATGACCGTGGTCATCATGGCCGTGGGCATCTTCCTGCCGATGGGACCGCTGGCGGATTACTTCAAGTTGCAGGCACTGCCGCTCAGGTATTTCGCATGGCTGGCCGCGATTCTGAGCGGTTATTGCGTGCTCACAACCATGATGAAGCGGTATTACATTCGCCGCTTCGGCTGGCAGTGAGGCGAGTGAACTTCAGCGCTGGAACACGAAAGTGCCCGGCGCCGCCAGCGGCTCACCTTGCACGACCAGCCCGGCGACCGGCCGTGCCTTGGTGCGTCCGGTCGAATGCCTGGCGAGCCACTGCTGCCAGCCCGGCCACCACGATCCCTGCCTGTGCTCGGCGTGATCGAGCCAGTCCTGCGGGTCGACCGGAGCTTTTCCCGGCAGACTGGTTGCAAGACGGTAAGCGGCCTGCGGATAGGCCAGCGGCCCAGCCGGGGGGCTGACGATGCCCACGTTGTGTCCGCCCGAGCTCAGCGCAAAGGTGATTGGCGCATGGGCCAATTCATGAATCTTGTACACGGAGTTCCAGGGCGACACGTGGTCGCGATCGGTGGCGACAACGAACATCGGCTGCTTGATCGAGTCCAGCCGAATGGGCCGCTTGCCCACCAGATACCGTCCTTCCGCCAGATCGTTGTGCAGGTACAGCTTGCGCAAATACTCGCTGTGCATGCGAGCCGGCAGTCGCGTGGCGTCCGCGTTCCAGGCGCGCATCGCCGTCATCGGCGTCTGCGCGCCCATCAGGTATTCGTGCACGAGCTTGGACCACACCAGGTCCTTGGAATTGATGAGCTGGAACGCGCCGGCCATCTGCCGGCCGTCGAGGTAGCCTCGCTCCGCCATCACGCCTTCGAGAAACGAGATCTGGCTCTCGTCGATGAACAGGCCCAACTCCCCGGGCTGCTCGAAGTCGACCTCCGCAGCCAGCAGCGAAACCGTCTTGAGCGGGTTGCGGTCTTCGCCTGCCAGTGCGGCGGCGGCCATCGCGAGCAGGGTGCCGCCCAGACAGTAGCCCGCTGCATGAATTCGCACGCCGGGCCGGACGCGACGCACTGTATCGATCGCGTCCATCACACCGAGAGACAGGTAGTCGTTCAAACCGAGGTCCCGATCAGCGCTGTCTGGGTTTTTCCAGGACACCATGAAGACGGTGTGGCCCTTGCCCACCAGATACTTCACCAGTGAATCGTCTGGGGTGAGGTCCAGGATGTAGTACTTCATGATCCAGGATGGAACGACAAGCACCGGTTCGGCCATGACCTGCGCAGTTGCCGGCTCGTACTGGATCAGCTCGATCAGCGCATTGCGGTACACGACCTTCCCTGGTGTCAACGCAACACCCTTGCCCGGCTCGAACGCCTCCACGCCACGCGGCCTGCCATCGGTCGCCACGGCCACCGCGTCGCGCCACCAGTTCACCGCCCCATCGACCAGATTTGCCGCGCCGCGGGCCGCGGTCTCCTTGATCACCTGCGGATTCGTGGCCACGAAGTTGGAGGGCGACCACATGTCGAGCCATTGCCGCGTGGTGAACGCGGCCAGGTCCTCGTGGTGCTTCGATACGCCGCGCACGCCGGTCGTGGCTTCATTCCACCACTGCTCCTGCAACAGGAAACCCTGCGCCAGCAGGTTGAACGGCGGTGTGTGCCACTCCCGCGGATCGAACCGCTTGTCGGTCGCAGCCGGCGCAACGCACAAGGGGCAATCGCCCCGCCAGGCCTG
>DATNCB010000772.1:0-6065 GCA_035571715.1 Ramlibacter sp. | reverse complement strand
GTCGCAGGCCGGCGCCGCGTCGTCCGCTGCCTGCATCGCCTTCAGTTGCAGCGACAGGCATTCGGCCAGCGACCGGGCGCCCACGCCCACCGGCTCCAGGTGGTGCAGCAGGCCGAGCGCCATCGTGAACCGGTGCACCAGCTCCTCCTGCTGCTCCTCGTCGTGGGGCGCCAGCCCGGCCGCCAGCGACTCGAGCGACTCTTCCAGATAGCCGTCGTCGTTGAGCGACTCGATCAGGAATTTCAGCGCGCAGCAATCTTCTTCGGACAGGCGCAGGCTCAGCGCCTGCCGGTGCAGATGAGCCTGCAGCGACTCGTTGCCGCGCGCCAGCTCGGTCGCATCCATTTCGTCGTCGCCGCCCAGGTTGTTCTTGCGCGCAGGCGCATCGCCGCCCCATTCGCCATCGTCCGGAACGACTTCGGTGCTGCCATCGCCTTCCCAGTTCGGGATCTCGGACTCCGGCCCGGCCGCAGGTTCGGCGTCGACCGCGACGGCGCGTGTCTCATCGAGCCCGGCCGGCGTGAAATCGGCCAGCTCCGTCTCGCGGTCGTCCTCGGGCACGGGTGCGTCGGCCCGCTCCAGGCCGAATTCCTCGCGCGGCACCTCGTCCTGGGTCAGCTCCAGGAACGGGTTGTCGTCGAGCATTTGCTCGACTTCTTGTGTCAGCTCGAGCGTGGACAACTGCAGCAGCCGGATCGACTGCTGCAGCTGGGGCGTGAGTGCCAGATGCTGTGAGACTCGAAGCGACAGGCCTTGCTTCATCGGAGACACCGCATCATTTACATCCGGAAATGTTCGCCGAGATACACCCGGCGCACATCGGCGTTGTTCACGATTTCCGACGGTGTGCCCTGGGCCAGCACGTTGCCGTCGCTGATGATGTAGGCGTGGTCGCAGATCCCCAGGGTCTCGCGCACGTTGTGATCGGTGATCAGCACGCCGATGCCACGCGACTTCAGAAAGCCGATGATCCGCTGGATCTCGATCACCGCGATCGGATCGATGCCGGCGAACGGCTCGTCCAGCAGGATGAAGCGTGGCTGGGTCGCCAGCGCCCGCGCGATCTCGACGCGGCGCCGCTCGCCACCCGACAAGGCCACTGCCGGGGAGTCGCGCAGATGATCGACCCGCAAGTCCTGCAGCAGCGAAGTCAGGCGCTTTTCGATTTCGGTGCGCGCCAAGGGTTGACCGTGGCCGTCACGCTGAAGCTCCAGCACCGCACGCACGTTCTCCTCGACATTGAGTTTGCGGAAGATCGACGCTTCCTGCGGCAGGTAGGACAGGCCCAGGCGCGAGCGGCGGTGGATGGGCATGTGCGCAACCGACTTGCCGTCGATCGAAATCTCGCCGGCGTCGGCCCGCACCAGGCCCACGATCATGTAGAACGAAGTGGTCTTGCCCGCGCCATTGGGCCCGAGCAGCCCGACCACCTCGCCCTTGGCCACCTCGAGCGAAACGTCCTTGACCACCTTGCGGTTCGCATAGGTCTTTTGCAGGTGGCGCGCCTGCAACTGGCTCTGGCCGGCCGGCGGGACCGCGGCGCGCCGCACGGGCGCCACCTCGATCACTTCTTGTCTCCGTCGAGGCTGGTGTTCGACCGCAGCTGGACCGAAGGCGCAACGGCCGGCGCCGCTGCCGACGCGTCGGGCCGCGGGGAAATCACCGCCCGGACCCGGCCGCCGACGGCGGGGCTGGTGGGGCCCCCATCGACCGTGAACACGTCGGTGCTGTTGTCGTAGGTGATGAGGCTGCCGACCATTTCGTCATTCATGATGGCGCCACGAAAGCGGCGCAGCTGCGCATGCTTGATGAACTTGACGCGGTCGGCTTTGCCGTCGTATTCAATACTTTCGCCTTCGCCCTCGATGAACTCGTCCACGCCCTCGCGCTTCTGCCGGAAGAAGGCGAGCTTGCCCGGGTCAGCCGTGACGACGCCGAACTGGTAGCCCTCGGGGTCCTGCCGCACGTCCACCCGCGCGCCGCGGATCACGATCGTGCCCTTGGTCAGCACCACGCGGCCGGTGAACACGCTGCTTTGTTTGAGATCGTCATAGCGCAGCGCGTCCGCCTCGATGTTCATGGGCTTGTTCTTGTCCGCCTTCTCGGCAGTAGCCACGCCCGCCGACAACATCAAGGCGAGGCACAACGGGAGGGCGGTGGCGGTGTGTTTCATAGAAGCTGGTTTTCAGCGCAGCCGACACATGCCCGCAGGTGTGAGTCAGACTAAAGGCATGAATCTTGCTGGGCATTGTAGCGAGACAGCCAGCCAAAAGCACCGCCAAGCGGGCTTTTTAGGTCAGAAAACACCGCGGCGGACCGGTGACCGGCCGCCGCGCGCACGAGCTCATCGGGCCTTGCGCGCCTCGGCAATGAGGTAGTCGGTGACTTGCAGGGCACGGTCCATGCTGCCGGCCAAGTCGCCGTCTACGTAGTAGCGGCCGGCGATGCCGATGGCCGGAACGCCCTGCACCTTGAAAGCGTCCTGCAACTGGGTGGCGCGCCGTGCCTTGCTGGTCACGGAGAACGAGTTGTACAGCTCCTTGAATTTGGCCGTGTCCAGGCCCTGCTTGCCGGCCCACTCGATGATCAGATCCTCGCGGTTGATCGCCTGCCGTTCGGCGTGGATGGCCCGGAAGACCTTGGCATGCAACTCTTCCACCTTGCCCATCGCTTCCAGCGTGTAGTAAAGGCGCTGCTGCGGCACGAAGTCATCGCGAAAAGCCACCGGCACGCGCTTGAGGACCACGTCTGGCGGGAGCTTCTTCACCCATGCGTCGAGCTTGGGTTCGAACGCATTGCAATGCGGGCAGCTGTACCAGAAGAATTCGATCACTTCGACCTTACCGGGGGGAACGTCACCGGTGACGATCTTGCCCAGCGTCTGGTAATCGGTCCCGTTCTCGGGCTTCTTCGCTTGGGCGAAAGCGGCACCAGGAAACGCCAGCGTGGCCCCGGCCAGAAGGCAGGCCGCGCCCACGGAAAATTCTCGTCGATTCATCTCAATTGACTCCTTTGCTGCGAAGGTCAGACGCTGGCTCAGCCGGAAGGTTCCTGGCCGAATCAACGTCAGCGCTGCACGCGCACCAGCGCGGTTTCGACGCCGCCGGCCTCCAGTTTTTCTTTCTGTCGATCGGCGTCTTCCTTCTTGTCGAAGGGGCCCACCCGCACCCGGAACACCTGGCGGCCCGACTGCTCGCGCTCTGTCACCTTGGCCTCGACGCCCATCAGAGAAAGTTTGGCACGCTGGGACTCCGCATCCTCGGCGGTGCGGAAGGCGCCGGCTTGCACGAAATAGAAGAACGGGTCGGTCCCGGTCGAGGGCGCGGCTGAGCGCGCGGAGGCCAAGTCGCCCAGCGCGTCTGGCGCGGGAGTCTTGCCGGATTTGGCGCCCGGCGCCGGCGTTCGCTCGGGTATCACGGGGACCGGAATCGCAGCCACCGGCGGCGTCGCCGGCGCGACCACAGCCGGTGCCGGGGGTAGAGGCTTGGCCGGGTTCTTGCCGTACAGAGGCGCGTTCGGATCCCAGTCGCGGTTCTTGCGTATCTCGGCGGCGTCCTGTTCGGCGGACCGGCTCTGGCCCCGGTTCAGGAAAGGAATCGGCACCTTGGTGACGTAGACGGCGACCGCCAGGGCCGCAGCCAGACCCAGCACCACTCCGATGATGATGCCCACGATAACGGAACCACGCTGACTGTTTTTCACTGCTTTAAATTCCTGCCGCCGTGCGGCTACATCTTGCGCGGGGCGCCCACGCCGAGCATCGCCAATCCATTGTGCAATACCTGAGCCGTGGCCGCGACCAGGGCCAGCCGCGCATTTCGCAGCTTCTCGTCGTCCACCAGGATGCGCTCGGCATCATAGTAAGTATGGTAGGTGGCGGCCAGTTCCCGCAGGTAAAAGGTGACATCGTGCGGCGCGAAATCCAGCGCGGCGTCGCGCAGCATTTCGGGATACCTGGCCAGTTGCAGCATCAGGGCCAGCGCCTGCGGGCTTTCCAGCGGCGTCAGGTCGGCGTTCTCCAGTGCAGCCGGGTCGCCGCCCCACAGCGTCAGCACCGAACAGATGCGGGCGTGGGCGTACTGGACGTAATACACCGGGTTGTCGTTGTTCTGCGCCAGGGCCAAGTCGATGTCGAACACGTATTCGGTGTCGGGCTTGCGCGACAGCAGGAAAAAGCGCACTGCATCCTTGCTGGTCCACTCGACCAGGTCGCGCAGCGTGACGTAGCTGCCCGCGCGCTTGGAGATCTTCACTTCCTCGCCGCCGCGCATGACGCGCACCATGGTGTGCAGCACGTAGTCGGGATAACCGGGCGGAATGCCGACGCCGGCCGCCTGCAGGCCGGCGCGCACCCGCGCGATCGTGCCGTGATGGTCGGTGCCCTGGATGTTGACCACCTTGGTGAAGCCGCGCTCCCACTTGGTGATGTGGTAGGCCACGTCGGGCACGAAGTAGGTGTAGCTGCCGTCGCCTTTGCGCATGACGCGGTCCTTGTCGTCGCCGTATTCGGTGGACTTGAGCCACAGCGCCCCATCCTGCTCGTAGGTCTTGCCGGCCTCGCGCAGCCTCTGCACCACCGCGTCGACCTTGCCGCTGGTGTAAAGGCTGGACTCGAGGTAGTAGTTGTCGAACCGGACCTCGAAGGCCTTCAGGTCGAGATCCTGCTCGTGGCGCAGCCAGGCCACAGCGAACATCCGGATGCCGTCGAGGTCCTCGATGTCGCCGCTGGCGGTGAACTCCCGGTCGTCGGACCGCACCGTCTTGCCGGCCAGGAAATCGGCCGCGATCTCGGCGATGTACTCGCCGTTGTAGGCAACCTCGGGCCACTCGCGGTCGCCCGGCTTGTAGCCCTTGGCACGCAGCTGCACGCTGGCCGCAAGGGTGGCGATCTGCACGCCGGCGTCGTTGTAATAGAACTCGCGCGTCACATCCCAGCCCTGGGCGGCGTACAGGTTGCAGATCGCGTCGCCCAGCGCGGCTTGCCGACCGTGGCCCACGTGCAGCGGCCCGGTCGGGTTGGCTGAAACGAATTCGACCAGCATGTGCCGCCCGTTCGCGGGCTCGACACCGAAGCGCTGGCCCGCCGCCAGCACTTCCGCCACGACCTGCTGCTTGGCCTGGGCTTTCAACCTGATATTGAGGAAGCCGGGGCCTGCGATGTCGATGGCTTCCACCCAGCGGCGAAACGGGGGCGTTTCCATCAGGGCGGCGCGCAGTTTTTCGGCCACCTGGCGCGGACTGCTCTTCAACGGCTTGGCCAGCTGCATCGCCGCGGTACAGGCCAGGTCTCCATGGGCCGCAACCTTGGGCGACTCGAACGCCGCTTTGTCGCCTGCACCGGGTGACAGCCGTTCCAGCCCGGCTGCAAGGCTGCCGAGTAATTCTTTCTTCACGATGAGCATAGGGCGATTTTACGGGGCGGCCTCAGGCGCCGTCAGCGAAGTCCCGGCCGGGACGTTATGCTGGTACCGTTGCGCGCTTCCCGCGCGAGTTTGCAGGAGTGCCATGAAGAAGCTCTTCTCCCTGATGGCCCTGGGCCAGGCGCTGTCCGTCGGCAGTACCTACGCCACCAGCCACACCGGCGCGGCTGCGACCGCCGACGGCGAAGACCGGCAGCGAACGAGGGTGGCGGCCTGCACCGGCGCGGCCAAGGGCATGAAGGGCGAGGAGCGCAGGGCATTCATGAGGAGCTGCCTTTCCATCGACGGCAAGCCCCCGGCGCAGGGCAAACTGACGATCTGCAATGTCGAGGCCAAGGGATTGAACGGCGATGAGCGCAAGAACTTCATGCGCAATTGCCTCAAGTAAGAGGGTGCCTATCCCGCCGCGCCGAATCCGCGCGCCAAGAACACCGCCGCCAGCGGGATCAGCGCTATCACGTGGGCCTGCACCATGACCCACTTGCGCGCGAGCCGTACCTGGCCTTCATCGGGCAGGCGACCGTCGACGCGCAGCTGCCGCCGCCAACGGATGAACATCAGCGTGGACTTGATCGACATCAGCGCCACGGCCACGAACAGCGCGAGCTTCAGGTGCAGCAGCCAGTCGGTCCAGTACCAGGCCGC
>DATNCB010000771.1:0-5730 GCA_035571715.1 Ramlibacter sp. | reverse complement strand
CCGACCGCGAGGCCGCATTGACCGGCTATCTGGTCGAAGCATTCGACGCGATGGAAATGGTGGGCAGCGCGCTCGGCCCCGACGCCACGATCGTCGGGATGAACGTGCGCGATGGCGCTACGCCGGTATTCACCTGTCCCGAGCTCCAGAAGGAGCTGGCGCGCGGCTGGCGGCCGACGCTGACGAAGAACGCGGATTTCGACTTCGGCCAGCGCCGCTGGAACATCGAATTCGCCGCGCTGCCCAGGTTTCACGCGGCCGGCGCGCCGGACCAGTCGTGGGCCATCCTGACCGGGGGCCTCGTGATCAGCGTGCTGACCGCGGGCCTGCTTGGGCTGCTGGCCGGCTTGCGGGTGCGCGCGATGGCGCTCGTGGATCGAAGCACCGGTGCGCTGCGCGGTGCGCTGGCCCAGCACGCCGAGAGCGAGGCGCGACTGCGTGCGGTGTTCGATCATGCGCTGGACGGCATTATCACGATCGACACCGGAGGCATCATCCAGAGCTTCAACCAGGCGGCCGAACGCATCTTCGGCTGGCGCGAGGCAGAGGTGACGGGTCGCAACCTGAACATGCTCATGCCGTCGCCCGACCGGGAGCGGCACGATTCGTATCTCAGATCGTATCTGGGCGGCGGCACGCCGAAAGTCATCGGCATCGGGCGCCTCGTCACGGGGCTGCGCAAGGACGGCAACCGCATGCCGCTGGAACTGGGCGTCAGCGAGATGCTGGTTGGCGAGCAGCGCCTGTTCTGCGGCATCGTGCGCGACGTCACCGAACGGCTCGCGGCCGAGGATGCGCTGCGCCGCAGCGAACGCAAGCTGCGCTCTTACATTGAACAGACCCTGGACGGCGTGTTGGTGGCCGATGCGAACGGCCGCTACCTGGAGGCCAACCCGGCTGCTGCGAAGATGCTGGGTTACGCGGAAGACGAGCTGTTGCGGCTGGGTATCGGCGACTTGATCTGGCCGGACGAGGCGGACCGGCAGGCCGGCCTGGCCCACTTCCAGCGCGTGACGTCGCAGGGCCGCGCCGTCGGCGAGGTGGCGCTGCGCCGCAAAGACGGCGAGCGGCTGATCGCGGACGTGCACGCCGTGGACCTCGGGGGCGGGCGCTACCTGGGCATCATGCGCGACGTGACGCAGCGGCACCTGGCGGAGCAGGCGCTGGAACACGAGCGGGCGATGCTCGAGGAGCGGGTGGCCGAACGCACCGACGTGCTGACCCGGACCAACGCCGTGCTGCAGGATGAGATCGTCGAACGTAAACGGGTGGAGACCGAACTCGTGGCGGCGCGCGAGCAGGCGCTGCAAGCCGCCGAGGCCAAGGCGGCGTTTCTCGCGAATATGAGCCACGAGATCCGCACACCGATGAACGCGGTGATCGGCATGACGGCGCTGCTGGACGACACGACGCTCGACACGGAGCAGCGCAGCTATGTCGAAACGATCCGCACCAGCGGCGACGCGCTGCTGTCGACGATCAACGACATCCTCGATTTCTCCAAGGTCGAATCGGGCATGCTGGAGCTCGAAGAGCGCCCGTTCGAGCTGGGCGTCTGCATCGAGGAAGCCTTCGACATGCTGGCGCCGCGTGCCGCCCAGAAGGGCATCGACCTGCTGTATGAGCTGATGGACAACGTTCCGCACTGGCTGGTCGGCGACGCAACGCGGCTGCGCCAGGTGCTGGTGAACCTGCTCTCCAACGCCGTGAAGTTCACCGACCATGGCGAAGTCTGCATGACGGCCAGTGTGCTCAAGCGCGATGCCGACAAAGTGCAGCTGCGCTTCGCGGTGCGCGACACCGGGATCGGCATCGCGGCGACCCAGCGCGAGCACCTGTTCAAGGCGTTTTCCCAGGCCGATTCCTCGACCACACGCAAGTACGGCGGCACCGGGCTGGGCCTGGCCATCAGCTCGCGGCTGGTGCGGCTGATGGGCGGGGAGATCCGGGTCGAAAGCCAGGTCGACAAGGGTTCGGTGTTCTCGTTCACGATGAACGCGCGGGTGGCGCACAACGTCACGACCGCGCGCTATCGCAGCGGCCCCGCGCCCGAGCTCGCGGGACGGCGGGTGCTGCTGGTCGACGACAACCCGACCAACCTGCAGATCCTGCAGACGCAGTGCACGCGCTGGGGCATGGAGGTCGCCTGCGCCGCGCGCGCAACGCATGCGCTGGCCCTGCTCGAGGCCGAGCCGGCCTTCGACGTCGCGGTGCTCGACCTGAACATGCCGGGCATGGACGGCTTTCACCTGGCGCGTGCCATCGCCGCGCAGTGCGGCAGCGCGGCACCCGCGCTGGTGCTGCTGTCTTCGTCCGCGTCGCGCAACAAGGACCGCGCCGCGATGGGCCTGTTCGCCGCACGATTGGGCAAGCCGGTCAAGCATTCGCAGCTGTTCGCCGTGCTGGTCCAGGTGATTCACGCGGGGCGCGCCACGGCGGCCTCACCGGCGGCGCCGCGCATGGACGCCACGCTCGCGCAGCGCGTGCCGTGCCGCATCCTGATGGTCGAGGACAGCGTCATCAACCAGAAGCTGGGCGTCGGGATGCTGCGCAAGTTCGGCTATTCCATCGACGTCGCCGCCAACGGGGCCGAGGCGGTCGAGCTGTCCCGCATCAACCGCTATGACCTGATTTTCATGGACTTGCAGATGCCGGTGATGGACGGCCTGGAGGCGACCCGGCGCATCGTCGCGACGATGCCGCCGCACACGCGGCCCCGCATTGTCGCCATGACCGCCAATGCGCTTCCCGGCGATCGCGAGCGCTGCATCGACGCCGGCATGGACGACTACATTGCCAAGCCCATCCTGCCGGCCACCGTGGAAGCGCTGATCGAGCGCTGGGGCGCCCCACGCCACATCGGCTCGGGCGAGGCGGGGGACGTGGCGCTCGTCGACGAAGGCGTGATCAGCGAACTGGCGCAGCTGGATGAACCCGGTTCCCCCTCCATGCTGCGCGGGCTGATCCACGAGTACCTCGCCGAAACGCCCGCCACCGTTGGCGCGATGAAGCAGCACTTCAACCAAAGCGATGTCACCGAACTGGCGCGGCGTGCCCACAAACTGGCCGGCACCAGCGCCAGCCTGGGCGCCAAAGGGGTAGCTGACGTCTGCACCCGCATCGAGCAGCATGTCGCTGCTGGCGACCTGCAGTCCATGTATGCGCTGATCGACGAGCTCGAGATGCGCTTCACGCGCACCCGGGCCGAGTTCCAGAAGCTCGCCTGAGGCCTGAACCGAGGACTTAGGCCCGCAGCGGCACCACGGGCCAGCCGCCGTCCACGGTGTGCCGCCAGTCGTCCAGCAGCGGTTCGATCGCCTGCCACGTCTGCGCTTCGTCCGCGATGTTGCAATGCGTGCCCAGGTAGATCAGGCCGCGGCGGCGGGCCAGCGCGAACATCTCGTTATGGCCCCCGGCGTCGGGCGCCACACCGAGCAGCGCCGGTGCCGCGGCAAGACCGCTGCAAGCCTGTACCACCCGCTGGGCGAGTGACAGGTCGCGTTCGCGATTGCCGCTGAGCAGGAGCACGACGTGCGAATAATCCGGCAAAAAAGCCCGCGTGAGCGGCAGCGCCAGACCTTTGCGCGCCATGGCGATCAGCCGCAGCACGCGAGTGTCGTGGGCGAAATCCACATAGTCGGTGCCCACGTCCAGATCGTGGGCACCGGCAAAGCGGCGGTGCACCACCTCCTCGCTGTGATGGCGTCCCAGCCAATGGACCAGATGGAACGAGGGCGTTCCCTCTGCGGCGCAGACCAGGACGCGCTGGAAGGCATCCGGCTGCGCCTGCTGCGCGGCGCCCGGATGGCGCATCGGCGTCGAAAGGCGGCGCCACACGGTTTGCGGCGAATACTGGATGCCCCGGTCCAGTTCGCCTTTGAGCTGGTCGACGCGCTGCGCGATGTCCGACGAGGGCTCATTGCATTGCACGACGGCCGTCGACCAGGGCCCGACCAGAATGCGCGGACCGCGGCTGCTGTGAACGATGCGCATGGAATGGTGCCGCGGGTCGGCTTCTACCCGATCCATGATGCGCAGCAGCGCGTCGCGCGGACCTTCTTTCCACTGCGCGAACCAACCCGACTGGTATAGCAGGGCCGTCGCCACGCCGGCCGGCTCGTTGTGACGCACGGCACTGGCGCGGATGCGCTGCAACTCGGTGTAGATGGAGCCCTCGACATTGGCCTGGCTCGCATACATCAGCCTGGCGACCGGCTCGTCGCCGCGGCTTGCCTGCCAACCGGAAGAAGGAGAAGGAGTTTCCACTGGCGTCCCCGCTCTACTCCTTGCGGGCCAGGTGGGTCACGCCGCCGAAGCTGCCGACCCACAAGCTGCCGTCGGCGGCGCTGTCCATCGAGAAGACGGTGTTGGAGAACAGGCCATCGGCAGTGGTCAGGATCTCGAACTTTTCGCCGTTGCGCCTGGCCAGCCCGTTGTTGGTGCCGATCCACAGGTCGCCCTTGGCGTTCTGGTGCAGCATGAAGACGTGGTTACCGGGCAGCCCGTCCTTGACGGTGTAGTTCCTGAACTGCTTGCCGTCGAAATGCGCCAGCCCGCCGCCCCAGGTGCCGGCCCACACGGTGCCGTCGCGATCGGCCACCAGGGAGACGATGTAGTTCGGGTTGTAGGCCGTGTCGATCCCCTGCAGCCCCATTTCCTGCTTCTGCTTGGCGTGGTGGCTCGACACCTTGGCCGGATCGTTCTTGAACGCCTGGTCGTTCTTCACCAGGTCGTAGGCGGCGCCCTGGCCTTTGGCATGGTTCCAGTTGTCCCACTTGCCACCGGCAAAGCGCGCCAGGCCGCCCTCGGTGGCCAGCCAGACGATGCCGTCCTTGCCCTCGGCCAGACCGTAGACCCAGTCGTTGGGCAAGCCCCCCTTGGTGTTCTCGACCGTGTACAGCTCCCACTTGGAGCGGTCGTGCAGGTCGCCGCCGCGCACCCGGTTGACACCCGACCAGGTCGCGATCCAGACGTCGCCCGACTTGGTCTTGAGCACGTCGTAGATGAATGCGTCGCCCAGGCCGTCCGGAATGTTGAAGGTTTCCATCTTGCCGGTCTTTTCGTCCAGCAGCGACAGGCCGCCGCCATAAGTGCCGATGGCGAGCTTGCCGTCCAGGCGGCTGAGGTGGAACACCCCGTTGGAAAGCAGGCCGGCGCGCGTGTCAATCAGCTTGTATTCGTCGGTCTTGGTGTTGTAGCGGATCACGCCGCCGGAGGTGCCGACCCACACGACGTCGCCCTCGGAGAGGATGTCCTTGACGTTGCGGTTGCCAACGCGGAAGTGCACGAATTTCGCCTTGGGGTCGACCTGCACCTTGCCCTGCGTCGGCGGCGCGCCGCCCTCGGCGACCGGCGGATGGCCCGCGGGTGCCTGCACGTTGGCTTCCGCGGGGGCAGCGCCGGGCGGCATCATGTCCGCCGATGCCGCGGCTGCCGCGGCCGCCCCGCTCACGTTGGTCGCGACGTCCGGTTCGGCGCGCTTGCCGAGCATGTACGCGCCGGCGATGGCTGCGCCGAGTGCGACGGCCAGCACGCCGATCGTTTTGGGTCCGAGCTGCACGGTGTTCTCCTGTGGATTCGAAAGGGTGCGGGGGCTTTCAGCGCCCGATGCGCGTCACGCCGCGGCGGGTGCCGGCCCAGACCTCGCCTTGCGGCGTCACGGCCAGCGCATACACGTTGTCTTCGAGCAGGCCCTGGATGCGCCCGATGTTCTGCCAGCGCTTGCCGTCC
>DATNCB010000770.1:0-1938 GCA_035571715.1 Ramlibacter sp. | reverse complement strand
GCACCACCGGCGAACACGATGTCGCCCGGCACACGCAGCCACACCAGCGTTTCCATCACGCCCGAGTGGATGATCTCCGGCGAGCGGGCATACCACAGGCCCTTGCTGACGCTGGCCCAGGCCTGGTAGATGCCGGCCGGCAACAGCGACAGGAAGACCATCATCGCGAGGCCGATGTTCATGCCCCAGAACGCCGGCTTGAGCAGGCGGTCGGCGTGCAGGTGGCGCTCGTACAGGCCGCGCAGGCAGAACAGCATAAGGCCGATGCCCAGCATGCCGTACACGCCGAACAACGCCGCGTGACCGTGGGCAGCCGTCATGTTCAGACCCTGCACGTAATAGAGCGAAGCCGGCGGATTGATCGCGAAGCCGAGCAGGCCGGCGCCCACGGTGTTCCAGAAGCCCACGGCAACGAAGCACATGATGACCCACTTGTAAGCGGCGAGCCACGGCGCGGACTTGGAGCGGCGATAGGTTTGCAACGCTTCCAGGCCGATCAGCGCCAGCGGCACCACTTCGAGCGCCGAGAACACGGCGCCCACGGCGATGACCGAAGTCGGCGTGCCGGTGAAGTACAGGTGGTGCAGCGTGCCCAGAATGCCACCGAACAGGAACACGATGGTTTCGGCGATGATCGCGCGGTTGGCGCTCTCGGGGCGTACCAGGCCGATGCGCGTGAAGATCAGCGCGACCACGGCAGTGGCGAACACCTCGAAGAAGCCTTCCACCCAGAGGTGAACCAGCCACCAGCGCCAGTACTCGATCATCGAGTAGTGGGTGTGCTGGCCCCAGGTCAGCGAGGTGGCGTAAAAGCCGCCGATGCAGGTGGCCGACAGGAACACCATGGCGATCAGGCCGCGGGTTTCCGACGGTCTGGTCAGTGCCGGCCACAGCGCGCGGCCCAGCAGGAACACCCAGAACAGCAGGCCCACGAACAGCAGGATCTGCCAGACCCGGCCCATGCTGGTGAACTCGAGGCCCTGGTTGCCGAGCCAGAAGCTGAAGTTCACGCCCAGGTGCTGCAACGTGCCCAGCCAGCCCGTGGCGGTGGAGCCGACCACGATGGCGATTAGCGCCCAGAACAGCAGGTCCACGCCGAGTTTCTGGAATTTCGGTTCACGTCCCGACAGCAGCGGCGCGATGTACAGGCCGGTGGCCAGCCACGCGGTCGCGATCCAGAAGATCCCGACCTGGGTATGAATGGTGCGGCTGACCACGTAGGGCAGCACCTGCGCCAACGGAATGCCGAAGAAAGCCTGGCCTTCGACGGCGTAGTGCGCCGTGATGGCGCCCATGCCGATCTGCAGCAGGATCAGGCCGACCACGGCGAAGAAGTACTTGCGGGTCGCTTTCATCGAAGGCGTCGCCACGGCGCTGAACAGCGGGTCGGCCTTGGGCGGACGGGCCTCTTCGTCGTGCTTGCGGCTGCCTTGCAGCCACAGCATCGCGGCGATGCCGGCAAGCAGCAGGATGATGCTGACCATCGACCAGATCGCGGCCGAGCTGGTCATCGTGTTGCCCACCAGCGGCTCGTGCGGCCAGTTGCTCGTATAGGACACGCCGGTCTCGCCCGGCCGGTCGGTCGTGGCGGCCCAGGCGGTCCAGAAGAAGAACGCCGCGAGCGCCTTGCGGTCGCCCGGGACAGGCAGAGCGTCGTCCACCATGGCGTACTGGTCGCGCAGCTTCGCCAGCGAAGCCTCGGTACCGAACAAGCCTTCGTAATGGGCTGCGACTTCGCGGATGGCAGTGGCGCGCTCGGGCGTCACGGTGATCTTGCCAGTGCGCTCGTCATAGGTGTTGCGGCGCATTTCCTCGCGCAGCACCGCGTCCACCGCGGCCCGGTCGGCGGAGGTCAACTCGCCCACGGTCTTTTTCTGCTGCTGCGCACGGATGCCCTGCAGCGCCACCGCCTCGCGGTGCAGCCAGTCGGCCGACCAG
>DATNCB010000769.1:0-2126 GCA_035571715.1 Ramlibacter sp. | reverse complement strand
CTGGCCGAACGAGGTCATGCCGCCCACGCCCGTGAGCATCACCAGGCCGGCGGCCACCAGCGAATACAGGCCGATGTAGCACATCAGCGTGATGGTGAATTCAGGCAGCCAGTTCCAGACCAGCGCCAGCGCCAGCACCGCGAGAAGGGTGACCCGGCGCGGCGTCATTCTTCGTCCTCCACATGATGGCTTTGCAGCGAACGCCACCACAGCACGGGGATGATCAGCGTGAAGACCAGCACCTCCTTGAAGGCGCTGGCCCAGAACGAGGAAAACGATTCGAGCAGGCCTACCAGCAAGGCGCCGCCCAGCGCCACCGGGTAACTGGCAAGCCCGCCGATGATCGCGGCGACGAAGCCCTTCAGGCCGATCAGGAAACCGGTGTCGTAATACACCGTGGTCAGCGGTCCGATCAACAGGCCCGATACGGCGCCGATCAGGGCGGCCAGCGCAAAGCTCAGGTCACCCGACAGATTTGTGGGAATGCCCATCAGCCGGGCGCCCACCCGGTTCATCGCCGTGGCCCGCAGCGCCTTGCCCACCATCGAGCTGCCGAAGAAACGGAACAGCGCAATCACCAGCGCCAGCGTCACGCCCACCACCACCAGCGATTGGCCGGTGACCTGGACACCGCCCAGGTCCAGGCGCAGATCCGAAAAGGCCGGCGTGCGCGAACCTTCGGCCCCGAAGAAGAGCAAGCCCAGGCCGACCAGCACGCCGTGCAGCGCGACCGACACGATCAGCAGCATCAGCACCGTGGCGTCGGCCAGCGGCCGGTAGGCCAGCCGGTACAACAGCGGCCCAAGCGGCGCCACGATCAACAACGTGGTGAGCGTCTGCAGCGCGATCGATGTGGGGTGCAGCAGGACCAGCGCGCCGGCGAGCGCCGGGAACAGCACCGTCCACACCAGCGTCGACGTCCAGTCCACCGCCGTGCCCCGGCGCTGCCGCCAGACTTCGACCGCCAGGTTGGCGGCCGCCAGGCCCAGCAGCAGCCACAGCGTGCGCGGCACGGCGCCGCTCTTGAGCACGGCCATCGACAGCGCGGCGAACGCGACCAGTTCGCCTTGCGGGATGAAGATCACGCGCGTGACGGAAAACACCAGCACCAGGGCCAGCCCCATCAAGCCGTAGATGGCGCCGTTGACGATCCCGTCCTGCACCAGCAGCAGGGCGATCTGAAAATCCATGTTCAATACCGGTTGAGGCCGTCCAGGGGCCTCGCACTAAAGGAGGGGCGCCCCTGCGGGCGCCCCTTGCGCTTTCACAAGCGGCGCCGCGCGCCGCCTTCGAAGTATCGTTCGTTCAGGGCGTGTATTTCCAGGCGCCGTTCTCGACTTTCACCATGACGCGCGCGTTGTGGTCCAGGCCCAGGTGGTCGGTCTTGGTCATCGTGAAGATGCCGTGCGCGCCTGGCTGCCCCTTCACTTCCTCGATCGCATCGCGCAGCGCGGCCCGGAATTCCGGCGTGCCCGGCTGGGCTTTTTTCAGCGCGGCCGGCACGGCAGCGGTCATCAGCATGCCGGCATCCCAGGCGTGGCCGCCGAAGGTCGACACGGTGCCCTTGCCGTAAGCGGCTTCGTAGGCGGCGATGTAGCTCATCGCCGACTTCTTCACCGGGTTGCTGTCGGGCAACTGGTCAGCCACGAGCACGGGGCCCGCGGGCAGGATCGTGCCTTCGACGTCCTTGCCGCCAACGCGCAGGAAGTCGGCGTTGGCCACACCGTGGGTCTGGTAGATCTTGCCCGTGTAGCCGCGCTCCTTCAGGCTTTTTTGCGGCAGCGCGGCCGGTGTTCCGGAGCCGGCGATCAGCACTGCATCGGGCTTGGCCGCCATCAGCTTGAGGGTCTGGCCGGTCACCGACGTGTCGGTGCGGGCATAACGCTCGTTGACCACGATCTGCAGGTTCTTGGCGGCCGCGGCCTTGCTGAATTCCTGGTACCAGCCTTCGCCGTACGCGTCGGAGAAACCGACGAAGCCCACGGTCTTCACGCCATTGGCGGCCATGTGGTCCACGATGGCCTGCGACATCATGATGTCGTTTTGCGGCGTCTTGAAGACCCAGGCCTTCTTGGCGTCCATCGGCTCGACGATCTTGGCCGATGCCGCCATCGAGATCATCGGCG
>DATNCB010000768.1:0-1960 GCA_035571715.1 Ramlibacter sp. | reverse complement strand
CATCGCCTTGAAAGAAAAAAGCCAGCCCAGGAAACCCAATGGGCCGGCGCGTGACAGCAACAGGTAGACCACCAGGCCGACGACGACCGAGGGCAGCGCCAATAGCGTGTTGAGCAGCGTCAGCAGTGCGCCGCGTCCGGCGAAACGCGCCACGCCCAGCCAGGCGCCCAGCGGCAGCCCAATGGCACAGGCGAGCGCGCACGCAATCGCGCTGACGGCCAGCGACCGCGCGACGATGGAAAGCAGTACGGGGTCCAATGAGGCGACGAGGGCGAGCGCCGTCGCCGCACTGTCGGTGAACGTGTTCATTCGAACCGGATGCTAACGCCCTGCGGCGCGCGCAAGGCATGGGACTAGCGAGCTATGAAGCCAAGTGCATAGGCGCATAGGCACGGGACGTGGCAGCGCGACACCGCGCAATGCGACATACTCGGCCCGCTATGCGAACGGTTGAACTCTCCTACTCATTGACGCCCCGCGATGGCGAAGGCGGCCTTCGCAACGCGCTGATGGATCTGCTGCACGCCGTGCGCGAGCAAGGCTCTATCTCAGCCGCCGCCAAGGGCATGGGCCTGTCTTACCGCCATGTCTGGGGCGAGCTCAAGCGCTGGGAGATCGAACTCGGCCACACGCTCATCGTATGGGAAAAGGGGCAGCCGGCGCGCCTGTCGGAGTTCGGCGACAAGCTGCTGTGGGCCGAGCGGCAGGCGCAGGCGCGTCTGGCGCCGCAGATCGAGGCGCTGCACGCCGACCTGGAGCGCGCGTTCGCCGTCGCGTTCGACGATGCGGCGCATGTGCTCACGCTGTTCGCCAGCCACGACGACGCGCTGCCTGCATTGCGCGAGCATGCAGCGTCGACGGCGCGCCTGCACCTGGACATCCGTTTTTGCGGCAGCGTCGATGCGATCAGCGCGCTCAATGAAGGGCGCTGCGTGATGGCCGGCTTTCACACGCCGCGGCTGGGGGGACAAGGCACGCTCGCCCAGCGCACGTATCAGCCCATGCTGCAGCCGGGCCGCCACAAGCTCATTGGCCTCGCGCAGCGCAGCCAGGGGCTGATGGTCGCGCCCGGCAATCCGCTGAAGCTGGCGGGACTGGCCGACTTCCCACGCACCGGTGCCCGATTCATCAATCGCGCGCTGGGCACCGGCACGCGAGTGCTGCTCGACGAGCTGCTGGCGCAGCTGAAAATGAACGCGGGAGATCTCAACGGCTATGGCGACAGCGAGCCGTCGCATGCCGCGGTGGCGCAGGCCGTCGCTTCGGGCGCCGCCGACGCGGGCCTGGGCATCGAGGCCGCGGCGCGCTCGCGCGGGCTCGATTTCGTTCCGCTCGTGCAGGAAGACTATTACCTTGTGTGCCTGAAGGCGGCGTTGGACCAGGAACCGGTGCAGGCTTTGCTGGAGGTGCTGCGCAGCCGCGTCTGGCAGGATCGGGTGGCGGCGCTGCCCGGCTACCAGCCGGAACACTGCGGCGAGATCCTGAGCCTGCGCGCGCGGCTGCCTTGGTGGGACTTGCCCCGCAAGAAGATCGCGAAGTAGCGGCCGGCTACAAAGTGCAAGTCCGAAACCCGACGAAAGCATCGTCGCGCTCCGGCAAAGCGAAGCCGCGGAACTTCGGATGCTTCATGCGCGACCGCGCCGCGAACGATGCGCCGCGCTGCACCCGCGCGCGGCCGAAGTTCGGTTGCGCTTCGAAGTCGGTGTGCAGGCTCCAGCCATCCGGCGCGAAGCCCGGCCAGGGCCGCAGTGTGCTGGCAGTCCACTCGCGCACATCACCCCACCGAAAACCGCGGCGGGCCGCGGTGTGCGCCGCCATTTCCCATTCGACTTCGGTCGGCAGGCGCCGGCCCGCCCAGCGCGCCCAGGCGTCGGCCTCCCACCAGCTCACGTGCATGGCGCTCTGGCTTGCCGACATGCGTGCGGCCTTGCCGAAATGCGTCTGCATCACCGCGCCGCTG
>DATNCB010000767.1:0-9869 GCA_035571715.1 Ramlibacter sp. | reverse complement strand
GCGAAGCGGTCGGCTTCGAGCTTGATGACCTCCTCGAGCTTGCCGGCCGGGATCTGCTGGAAAAAACCGGTGTTGTCGCGGTTGGTGAAGGCGTTCTCCCGCCCGCCCAGCGCGGCGACCCGGCGCGAGAACTCGCCCGGCTTCACGTCGCGCGTGCCCCTGAACATCATGTGCTCGAGTGCGTGAGCCACGCCGCTGGTGCCGTCGACCTCATCCATCGCACCGACCCGCACCCATAGCATGTGTACCGCCGTCGGAGCGCGGCGATCCTGTTTCACGATCACCGTCAGGCCGTTGTCGAGTTTGAATTGCTCGACCCGTGGCACGGACTGCGCAAGGCCAGTCTGCGCAAACCAGAGAGGCCACAGAAGCGAAATACTCCAGAAGATGCTGTGCTTGGGGCGTTTCATAGAATCGTGTGATTCTAAAAAGCGCCGCAATGTTCAGTTTCTTCAGGAAAAAACCAGCCCCCCCACCGGCGGTGCCAGTCCCCGCGCCAGCGCCGCAAGGCGGCAGCCTGATCGGCAGCGCCCTGGTGCGAGCGATCGAAATTCCGGTGCCCGCTGCCGTCGCGCCGGAACGCCAGCGCTGGCTGGAGAAACTCAGCGCGGGGCTGCGCAAGACCGGCTCGAGCATCTCCCTCGTATTCACCGGCGCACAGATCGACGATCAGCTGTACGAAGAGCTCGAAAGTGCGCTGCTGATGGCCGACACCGGGGTAAAGGCGACCCAGTACCTGCTGGACGAGGTCAAGCGGCGGGTCCAGGCCAGCGGCGCCACCCGGCCGGTGCAGGTCAAGAACATCCTGGCCGATTCGCTCACGCAGTTGTTGCGGCCGCTGGAAAAGACGCTCGTCATCGGCGAGCACCGCCCGACGATCATCATGGTGGCGGGCGTGAACGGGTCGGGCAAGACCACGTCGATCGGCAAGCTCACCAAGCATCTGGCCGGCGAGAAGGCGTCGGTGCTGCTAGCCGCGGCCGACACCTTTCGCGCAGCCGCGCGCGAGCAGCTGGCGATCTGGGCCGACCGCAACATGGTGGAGATCGTGAGCCAGGAAGGCGGCGACCCCGCCGCCGTGACCTTCGACGCCGTCACGGCCGGCAAGGCCCGCGGCAAGGACGTGGTGCTGGTGGATACGGCCGGCCGGCTGCCGACCCAGCTGCACCTGATGGAAGAGCTCAAGAAGATCAAGCGGGTGGTCCAGAAGGCAGAGGCGTCGGCCCCGCACGAAGTGCTGCTCGTGATCGACGGCAACACGGGCCAGAACGCGCTGGCGCAGGTCAGGGCGTTCGACGATGCGCTGCAACTGACCGGCCTCGTGGTGACCAAACTCGACGGCACGGCCAAGGGCGGTGTGCTGGCCGCCATCGCGCAGGAAAAACCGGTGCCGGTGTACTTCATCGGCGTGGGCGAAAAGCTCGAAGATCTGGAAACGTTCAACGCCCGCGAGTTTGCGCTCGCCCTGCTGTCATGACTCGCGCCACTGCCGGCGTGAAGCCTTCCGAGCCGCGCCTGACTTCGCTTTCGCACGGAGGCGGCTGCGGCTGCAAGATCGCGCCGGGCGTGCTGTCGGAAATTCTCAAGGACACGGCACGGCTGCCGGTGCCGCCCGAGCTGCTGGTCGGTATCGAAACCTCCGACGACGCCGCTGTTTACCGGCTCAACGACGAGCAGGCGCTGATCGCCACCACCGATTTCTTCATGCCGATCGTGGACGATCCGTATGACTTCGGGCGCATCGCCGCGACCAATGCGATCTCGGATGTCTATGCGATGGGCGGGCGGCCCATCATGGCGCTGGCGCTGGTGGGCATGCCGGTCAACGTGCTGAGCACGGCGACGATCGGACTGATCCTGGCTGGCGGCGAATCGGTGTGCCGCGAAGCCGGCATTCCGATCGCCGGCGGCCACACCATCGATTCGGTCGAGCCGATCTACGGGCTGGTCGCTCTTGGCCTGGTGCATCCCGGCCGGGTCAAACGCAATTCGGATGCGAGTGCCGGCGACATGCTGGTGCTGGGCAAACCGCTCGGGGTGGGCGTGCTGTCGGCAGCCTTGAAGAAGGATGCGCTCGACGCCGACGGGTATGCGCGAATGATCGCCACCACCACCCAGCTCAATACACCCGGCCCGGAGCTGGCGGCGCTGGAAGGAGTACACGCGCTGACCGACGTGACGGGTTTCGGGCTGGCGGGCCATGCGCTGGAGCTGTCTCGCGGCGCCGGACTCTCGGTTCGCATCGACTGGTCCCGCGTTCCGTTGCTGCCGGGCGTGCGCGAGCTCGCCGCGCGGGGGTTGGTCACAGGCGCTTCGGCGCGCAACTGGGCCGGCTATGGCGCGGACATCGAGCTGGCTGCGGCGTTTGCGCCCGCGGATCAGGCGCTGCTGACCGACCCGCAGACCAGCGGCGGGCTGCTGGTGTCGTGCGCCCCGCGAGCAGTCGAAGAAGTACTGGCGCTGTTCCGCCGACACGGGTTCGCCGCGGCCGCCGTGATTGGCGAGGTCGGCGCAGCGGGTGCGCCGGCCGGGCTGATCGTGGGTTAGTCTCGGCGGCCGGGACGCGGCTCAGCCGGCCGGAGCCTGCGTTTCAGCTCGGGCCCAATCTCCATAGGCCCGGCTTGCCCGCATGGGCACGGCGAGGAACTGCGGCAGTTCGTAGGGGTGATGGCGGGCAAACAGCGCCTGGAGGGCGGCTTCGCAGCCCGGCAGGGTCTTGATCACGACGCGCACTTCGGGCTCCTCGACCAGCTCGCCTTGCCAGCGGTAAAGCGATGCGATGCCCTGGTCGATCTGCACGCAGGCGGCCAGCCGCTGGGTCAGGATCTCGCGCGCCAGCCCCTGTGCGGCCGCTGCGGAACCGACCGTCGTGGTGACGCTCAGGATGTCGAACACTTCAGGATCTTGCATGGAATGGGTCTCCCATTCCCATTCTTGCGCAAGAGCGCCTTCCGGCGTAAGGCTCAGGCGTTGCCCGATGGACCGCCCGCCTGGTGAACCAGTTCGCACGGCAGGCCGAGCAATGCCTTGGGACAACCTTCGGCGGCGCTGCTGGCCTGGATCCACAGGCCCGCGTAGTGAGTGCCTTCGAGGATGACCGAGGCATTGACTACCTTGCGGATCCGGCTGTCGATGACCGGCAGGTTCTGCAGCAAGACCGGAGTGACGACCGCGTCCCACTTGAGAATACGCACATAGCCCGCAAATGCGACGAGGCCGGTCGGACCGGTACCGGACCGCCTGACACGTACCTGGAAGCTGTCCAGCGGTAGCAGCATGCGCCGCAGGCACTCGCAGATAATTCTCAAGTAGTAGTTTTCAATGTCGCTGTTGCTCAGCTCTGAAGATACTGTCGAATTGCCGCCGAACGGGCGCTGGGGTCCTTCCTTCCTGGAAAAAACCCGGCTGAGCATCGCCTTCATACCGCCTCCTCCACCAGCGCATGCTTGTGGCTGCGCTTTGTTACTAAATGTCTGGCGATCTTAGCGAATTAAGGTGACGAGCGGCAATCCGGAACACCCTTTGATGCCCCGGGAATACCCTCGATCCCGTATGCTGTGGGTTGAACTTCGTCTTTAGCACTCCCTCAAAGAGAGTGCTAATATAAGACCGTATATGAAAGGAATTGCTGGAATGTCCACGACTTTGGGAACCCCTGGCACGGCGCTGGCGGTAGCCAATCCCTGGGCCGTTGTTCCGTCCCTGGGCAACCTGGACGCCTATATCTCGGCAGTGAACCGGCTGCCCATGTTGACTCCCCAGGAGGAGCAGGAGTTCGCCCGCAAGTTCAGGGAACACAACGATATCGAGGCCGCCGGGAAGCTGGTGCTGTCGCACCTGCGGCTGGTGGTGTCGGTATCGCGAAAATACCTGGGCTACGGCCTGCCGCACGGCGACCTGATCCAGGAAGGCAACATCGGCCTGATGAAGGCGGTCAAGCGGTTCGACCCGGACCAGGGCGTGCGGCTCGTGAGCTACGCGCTGCACTGGATCAGGGCCGAAATCCACGAGTACATCCTGAAAAACTGGCGCATGGTCAAGGTAGCGACCACCAAGGCGCAGCGCAAGCTTTTCTTCAACCTTCGCTCGATGAAGCAGGGCTTCAAGGACGAGGCCGACGCGCAGACCCATCGCGACAGCCTGACCGACTCCCAGATCGAGGTGATGGCGCGCGAGTTGAACGTCAAGCGCGAGGAAGTCATCGAGATGGAAGCGCGGATGGCCGGCGGTGACGTGCTGCTGGACCCGGCGCCGAACGACGAGGGCGACGAGGCTTTCGGCCCGATCGCCTACCTCGCCGATGCCAGCCATGAACCGACCACGGTTATCGAGTCGCGCCAGCGCGATACGCTGGCCACCGACGGGATCGCCGATGCGCTGGAGCAGCTCGACCCGCGCAGCCGGCGCATCGTCGAAGAACGCTGGCTCAAGGTCAACGATGACGGTTCGGGCGGCTTGACACTGCACGACCTCGCGGCCGAATACGGCGTCAGCGCCGAACGCATTCGCCAGATCGAGTCCGCCGCCATGAAGAAGATGAAGAAGGCGCTCGCCGCGTACGCATAAACCGCGGCTGCGTCGCATCTGCGAGACATTTCGAAAGGCCCGGTGACCCCGGGCCTTTTTGCGCCGGTGCGGCGCTTGCGAATGCTGCAACAATGGCTGAGTGAGGAGATTCATTCAAGTAGGGTGGGCGGTGCTGCTGTTGTGGCTGAGCCTGGGCGCCGCATTCGCGCAGGATCTGCGGCCGCCGCCGGCATTGACGGGCGCCGCGCCGCCGCCGGCCATCGTGCTCACGCCCCAGTACCCGGTGCTGTCGCTCGACGGGCGCAGCCGATATTGGCTCGACCCGACGGAGCTTCGCACGATCGATCAGGTCGAGGCCACCAGCCAGACATTGCCCTGGGCGGTGCGGCAAAGCAATGGCAGCTACAACGTCGACGGCCGGGCTCTATGGTTCCAGTTCGACGCGGTAGTCAACGGCGAGCAGCGCTGGTACGTCCAGCTGGCCTCTTCGGGAATCGATCGCGTGCAGCTGTTCTACCGCGGAGCCGATGGGCACTGGGTGGCGCAAGAGGCCGGCGACACCAAACCGGTGTCGCAATGGCCGCTTCCCGGGCGTTTTCCCACTTTCGAGCTGTCCCCGGCGGCGGGCAAGCCGGTGCGCTACTGGCTGCGCATCGAGCACGCGCGGGTGGACTTCGCCAGCCCCATCGCCATCTACGAGCAATCGTCGCTGCTGGCCGAACGCGAGCGCGAACAGCTCCTGTTGGGCGCCTACTTCGGACTGGCGGCGCTGATCGCCCTGGTCTCCGCCGCCAACGCCGTTGCCTACCGCGACCGCAACTTCGCCGTCTACGCCTTCTACGTGGCCTTGCTCGCGATCGGCCAGCTCGCTTACCTCGGGGTGGGCGCCGAGCATCTGTGGGACCACTGGCTGAAGTGGAACGAAACCGCTACCTTCCTGCTACCGGGGATTTCCTCGGCCGCGGGCCTGTGGTTCGCGCGCACGATCACCGAGCCCGCGCGCTTTTCCAAGGCGCTGGACCTCGCGGTGTGGAGCCTGATCGCCGCGCTGCTTTCCGCGGTGGCGCTGGATACTTTCCTCGCCTCGCGCAACTCGTTCGGCCTGGTGATGGTGCTGACCCTGGTCGGGCTCGCGGTCGTAGTGGGCCTGATCATGCTGGTGTGGACGCAGGGCGAGGATCCCCACATCCGCCTGATCGCGCTCGGCTTCGTGCCGGTGATCGTGATGGCCCTGTTTCCGGTCGCACGCGGCCTGAACCTGATCGCGGCCAGTGCGCTGACGCGCTACGGATTGTCGATCGGAGCGGCGATCGAAATGCCCATCCTGTTCTATGCCTTGAGCTTGCGCGGCAGCCGCCGGCGCGAGGCTCAGGTGCGCGCCGCCGCCCTGTCGCGCAACGACACCCTCACCGGCCTGGCGCACGCCCGCACCCTGCTGCACCGCCTGGAAGGCGCAATCGCGCGGGCAAAAAGCCTCAAACACGCCTGCGCCCTGATGGCCGTGAGAATATCCAACTTCGACGCGATCACCGCGGAATTCGGGCGCGAAACGGCCGACCGGGTCCTGGTCGTCACGGCATCGCTGTTGCGCCATGCGATCACCGACATCGACCTGGCCGCGCGCGTGAGCGAACATGCGTTCGCGCTGCTGCTCGAGGGACCTACGACGACCGAGAACGCGATGAGCCGGGCCCAGCACGTGGTCGCCAGCGGCCTGCGCTCTTCGAATGCTTTGCCGCCGGGGGCGACCCTGAAGTTCCACATCGCGGTGGCCCTGTTGCCCGACAAGGACCTGGACGCTCCCGGCAGCATGAAATGGCTGTTGGAAAGCGTCGGCGCCATGCCTGCGGAAGCGCGCAAGCTGATCCGGCCGATGAATTTCTGATTTATGGCGAGGCGCAGATCGTGCGAAGCGCCCGCCTCACGATGTACCCGGTTGCCGCCGCCCGCGATTGCGCCAGCCACGCGCGGCACACTTCGTCCACCCATTCAGGCTGCGTCTTGCTCGCATCGTTGAGCCAGTTGGCCACCGAATTCTGGACGTAGCGGCTGGGGTCGGCCTTCAGAGGTTCGAGCAGCGGCAGCGCCCGCCAGGGCTGCGCTTTAAGCGCTTCGATCGGGGCGCACCAGACCCCCCGCGGACGGGTGAGCTCGCTGGCGAAGCGCCGGATGTTCGCGTCGGCGTCACGTACCCAGGGGTGCAGCAGGGCCACGGCTTCGTCCACCGCGCCGGCAACCTCGTCGCGCACGGCCATCCAGGCCATCTCGCGCACGCCGAAATGCGGGTCGGCGGCGAAGCGCCGCACCGAACGCAGCTTGTCCGACAGCGCCATCGGCGAGAACGTGATCCATTGCGTGGCCCAGGAACGTGCGACGTCACTTGGGTGGGTCGCCAGGCTGTGGGCGATCGCGTCGCGATCCGGCCGTGGCTCCGTCATGTCATACAGGGCCCGGGCGACGTGCTCATGCCGCTTGACGGGCCTGAACGCACCGAGCATGGCGAGCGTGTCGGCAATACGTTCCGCGTCGGGGGGCAGGCCAACATGGCGCGCCACGCTGCGCGTGAGTTGCGCAAGGTCCAGCGCAAGGAATTCGTTGAGGTTGACCGTGGGCACCAGCCCGGCGTTCAGCGCTTGCAGCACCTGCGGCGGAATCAGCGCGATCCGCGCAGCCCCCTTGCGCCCAAGCAGATGCTGGACCACGGCATCCTCAAGCCTGGTTGAGCAGCAGCTTCAAGTCGGAGGCCAGCACCTGCGCGCCGCTGCCATAGCGCGTATACAGGCGCAGCCGTCCCTGGGTGTCGTAGGCGAAGCTCGCGGCCGAGTGGTCCATCGTGTAGCTGGTGGCCGTCTGGCCCGGAACCTTCCGGTAGAACACCTTGAAGTCCTTGGCCACTGCTGCCACCTGCTCGGGGGTGCCGCGCAGCGCCAGGAAGCCGGGGTCGAAGTTGGCCATGTAGGCCTTGAGCACCTCAGGCGTATCCCGCTCGGGATCGATCGTGATGAACAGCCCCTGGACCTTGTCCGCGTCCGGGCCCAGCAGCTTCTTCGCCTCGGCGAGTTCGGCCATCGTAGTCGGGCACACATCCGGGCATTGCGTGTAGCCGAAAAACACCACGACCACCTTGCCGCGGAAATCCTTGAGGCTGCGCGGCTGCCCGTTGTGATCGATGAGCTGGAAATCCTTGGCGTAATCGGCTCCGGTCAGGTCGACCGACTTGAACTGCGGCTTGGACTCGGTGCAGGCCGCAAGCATGCTGCTGCAAGCGGCCGCGAATGCACAAGCCGCCAGGGATGCAATGGTGTTTCGACGATTCATGATGGATAGAAGAGGTAGTGGTCCACCAGCAGTGCCGCGAACAGCACGCTCAGGTGGATCAGTGAGAAACGGAAAGTCTTTCGCGCCAGCGCATCCGAGTAATGGCGCCACAGCCGGTAACCATACAACGAAAACCCCACACTCAGCGCCAGCGCCGCCACCAGATACAACCAGGAGCTCATGCCGTAGGCAAAGGGCATCAGGCACGCCGCGGACAGCACCAGGGTATACAGGAAAATCTGCAGGCGCGTGAACTCGTTGCCGTGGGTGACCGGGAGCATCGGCAGGCCGGATTTGCGGTAATCCTCCACGCGGTACAGCGCCAGCGCCCAGAAGTGGGGCGGCGTCCACAGAAAGATGATGAGAAAAAGGATCAGCGCCTCCGGCCCCACATCGCCTGTCATGGCGGCCCAGCCCAGCACCGGCGGCATGGCACCCGAGGCCCCGCCGATGACGATGTTCTGCGGCGTCAGGGGTTTCAGGATGAGTGTGTAGACGACTGCATACCCGATGAAAGTTGCGAAAGTGAGCCACATGGTCAGCGGGTTGACCCAGGCATAGAGCATCCAGGAGCCCGCGGCGCACAGCACCGCGGCGAACAGGAGGGTTTGCCAGTCGCTCAACTCGCCCCTGGCCGTCGCCCGCCAGGCAGTACGCCTCATCTTGGCGTCGATTCCTTTTTCCACCAGGCAATTGAATACCGCAGCGGCTCCGGCGACCAGCCAGATGCCCGCGCAAGCGGCGAGGCCCAGCCTGAGGTCGGCGAGTGTCGGCAGGCCGGGAGTTGCGAGCACCATGCCGATCAGCGCGCAGAACACGATCAGCTGCACGACGCGCGGCTTGGTCAAGGCATAGAACTGTTGCAGCCGTGAGGTCATGCCGACAAGCCCTGGGGCTTCAACTCGGCCTGCGTCCTACGGCCCACGCAGCTTTCGCACCACGCCCAGGTCAGCACCACCACCAGCGCAGCGGCGCCGCCTGTGTGCGCGACCGCCGCGGCGATCGGCCAATCCAGGACGACGTTCGACAGTCCCGTGGCCAGCTGCAACAGCGCCAAGCCGGCGATCCAGCGGCCCTGCCGGCGCAGCGGCCCAACCAGTCGCAGCTGCCATGCCAGCCAACCCAGCACCGCGAAGACGCCGTAAGCCACCAGCCGATGCGCGTAATGGATGGCGGTGAGGGCAGGAAAGCTGAGGTATTCGCCGGCGCCGGTGCGGCCCAGTTCGCGCCACAGCTCGAATCCTTCGCGGAAGTTCATGGCGGGCCACCAGCTGCCCTGGCAAGTCGGAAAGTGGGTGCAGGCCAGCACGGCATAGTTGGTACTCACCCAGCCGCCCAAGGCGACTTGCAGCCACAGCAGCGCCAGCCCCGCGATCAGCCAGGCTCGCAGGGACGGCGTGATCGGCGCCGGTGCGGTGCCGCTGTGCGCATGGGCATACGACACTGCCTGGCGGCACAGCAACGCCAGCAGCACCACGCCACCGAGCAGGTGCAGCGTGACGATTGCGGGAAACAGCTTCATCGTCACGGTGAGCGCCCCGAACGCTCCTTGCAGGCAAATCCAGGCCAGCGTCGCGGCGGGCCACCAGATGCTTACGGCCGCGCCGCGCCTGCGCTGCGCCCAGGTCGCGGCCGTGAGGCTCACGAGCAGAACGCCGATGGCCATGGCCAGGTACCGGTGGATCATTTCGATCCAGGCTTTCGCGTGGGTAACGGGGCCGGTCGGCATGGCCTCCTGCGCCTTGCTGATCTCGGAATGCGCCCCGCTGGGACTGGCGTTGCCATAGCACCCTGGCCAGTCGGGACAACCGAGGCCCGAATCGGTCAAGCGGGTGAACGCCCCGAACATCACGAGGTCGAAGGTGAGAAACAGGACCAGCACGGTGAGGGCTTGCAGCCGGTGCGCCGGCTGGGCGCGCTTGTTGCGCAGCCACAGCCACGAAAGCGGCCCGAGCGCCACCACGACGCTCATGAGCATGAGGTGCAGTGTCGGGGAGAGGTCGTAGAGCGGCTGCGCGTCCATG
>DATNCB010000766.1:0-1414 GCA_035571715.1 Ramlibacter sp. | reverse complement strand
CGGGGAATCGCGATCACGACGCAGAGGTAGCGCCACCTTTCAAGCCGGTGCCCTCAGTGCTGGCCAATTCAGGCGTGAGGACCGGTCCGGTGCCGCTGAAGCGATCCAGCGCCAGATAGATCACCGGGGTGATGTACAAGGTGACCGCCTGGGAAAACAGCAGGCCTCCGACCACGGCCAGACCCAGCGGCTGGCGCAGCTCCGCTCCTGCGCCGAGGCCGATCGCAATTGGCAACGCGCCCATCAGCGCCGCAAGCGTGGTCATCATGATGGGCCGGAAGCGCAGGATGCATGCCTCGCGGATCGCTTCAGCCGCTGGCATGCCGTGGTGGCGCTGCGCGTCGAGCGCGAAATCAATCATCATGATCGCGTTCTTCTTCACGATGCCGATTAGCAGCAGGATGCCGATCGTCGCGATCAGCGTCAGGTCCTGTCCGAACAGCATCAGGGTAGCCAGCGCGCCCACCGCGGCGGACGGCAGGCCGGCGAAGATCGTGATCGGGTGGATGTAGCTTTCATAGAGCACGCCGAGCAGGACATAGATCACCAGCAAAGCCGAAATGATCAGGATGGCCTGGCTGCCCTGCGACTTCTTGAAGACTGCCGCATCGCCGCCGTAGCTGGTGATGATCGAAATCGGCATGCCGATCTTCTCGCGCAACTCGTCGAGCCGCGCCGTCGCGTTTCCAAGAGCGGCGCCTGGGGCCAGGTTGAAAGATACCGTCACGGCCTGGAGCTGGCCGACGTGGTTGATGGACGTCGGGCCCACGGTCCGAATGGCGGTGGTGAAAGCGGACATCGGCACCAGAGACCCCGAGCTGGAGCGCACGTAGATGCGGCTGAGCGCGCCTTCGTCCTGCTTGTCGTCGGGGGTCACTTCCATGATCACCTGGTAGCTGTCGGTCGCGAGGTAGATGGTCGAGATCTGGCGCTCACCGAAGGCGTTGAACAAGGCCGTTCGGATGGCGTCGATCGATACCCCAAGCGAATTGGCGCGATCCCGGTCGATTCGCAACTGCGCCTGCAGCCCGCGCAATTGCGCGTCGCTCGTGACATCGCGGAACAAGGGGTCGGGCCGCAGGCGATCCTGCAGCTTGACCGCCCATTCGTTGAGCTCGTCGGCCTTCACGCTTTGCAGGATGTACTGGTACTGCGCCTTGCTTGGGCGCCCGCCGAGCTGCAGGTTCTGGATCGGGCGCATGAAGACGCTGATGCCGGCCACATCGCGCAGCTTGCGCCGCAAGCCCTCGATCACCTGCTTCATCGGTTTTCGCTCGCCGCGCTCCTTCAGGGTCACGAACATGCGGCCGGTGTTCTGGGCGCCGCTTCCGCCGTTGAACGAGTTGACCGCGCCGACGTTGGGATCGGCGCGCATGATGGCGGCGACCTGCTCCTGCAGGCGAACCATCTCCGG
>DATNCB010000765.1:0-2166 GCA_035571715.1 Ramlibacter sp. | reverse complement strand
GCTTGGCTACGTCCTCGCCCAGCGCGTCGGATGCCTCCTGCAACGCTTGCGCCACGGCCGGGTGGCTGCCCCAGCCATCGAGCATGCCGACGGATTGGGAGCCCTGGCCCGGAAAGACGAATGCGAACGGTTTCATGCCGGATTCCAACTATGAAATAACAGGTGAGCAAAAAAAAGCGGAGCGCCGGAGCGCGGCGAAGCGCTTAGAAATCCACCAGGACCGCGCCCCAGGTGAAGCCTCCGCCCACGCCTTCCAGCATGAGCGTATCGCCCTTCCTCACCTTGCCGCTGCGCACGGCAACGTCCAGCGCGAGCGGTATCGATGCGGCGGACGTGTTGCCGTGCTCTTCGACGGTCACGATCACCTTGTCCATCGGCAGTTTCAGTTTCTTTGCAGTGCTCTGCATGATGCGGATGTTGGCCTGGTGGGGAATCAGCCAGTCGATATCGGCAGCGGTCTTGCCTGCCTTCGCCAGCGCCGCCCGCGCTGCGTCTTCCAGCACGCCCACCGCCAGCTTGAATACCGCCTGGCCGTCCATCTTGAGCAGCGGATCGCCCAGCACTTGCCCGCCGGACACCGTCCCCGGGACGCAGAGGATGCCCACGTGCTTGCCGTCGGCATGCAGATCGCTCGCGAGGATGCCGGGCGCATCGGAAGCTTCCAGCACCACTGCGCCGGCACCATCGCCGAACAGCACGCAGGTGGTGCGGTCGTTGAAATCGAGAATGCGCGAGAACACCTCGGCCCCGATCACCAGGGCTTTGCTCGCCGCGCCGGTCTTGATCATGGAGTCGGCGATGGCGAGGCCGTAAACGAAGCCGCAGCAGACCGCCTGCACGTCGAAAGCGGCGCAGCCGGCGATGCCCAGTTTGTTTTGCAGGATGCAGGCCGCCGACGGGAAAACCATGTCCGGCGTGGATGTGGCCACGATGATCAGATCGATTTCACCGGGCGCGATGCCGGCGGCCTCGATCGCCTGGCGTGCGGCCCGCGCGCCGAGATCGCTCGTGTTGACACCGGGAGCCGCGAAGTGGCGGGCGCGGATGCCGGTGCGCTCGACGATCCATTGATCCGACGTTTCCACGCCCTTGCCGGCGAGTTCGGCCGCCAGGTCGGCATTGGTCAGGCGGCGCGGGGGCAGATAGCTGCCGGTGCCGCTGATGCGGGAGTATCTTGGCATTGGTTTGTAGTGGCGGTTTCCAGGGGCAGCGCACAACCTTCGCCGCCCATCAGCAGGGGCCTGGCATGGGCGATGCGCGCCTTCACACGGTCGAGCAAGTTGTTTCGGGCCGCATCATACGCCCGGTTCAGGCACTGCTCGAAAGCGAACGCGTCAGCCCTTCCATGACTCTTGAACACCAGGCCGCGCAGGCCCAGCAATGCGGCGCCGTTATAGCGTCGGTAGTCCACGCGGTTCTTGAACGCAGTTAGCACCGGATAGACAGCAAAGGCAGCCAATCTCGTCAATATGTTTCGGGAAAATTCCTCTTTGAGGAACCCGGTGACCATCGCAGCCAGGCCTTCGCCGGTCTTCAGGGCGACATTGCCCACGAAGCCGTCGCAGACCACGATATCGGTCGTCCCCTTGAAGATGTCGTTCCCCTCCACGTTGCCATAGAAGTTCAGGTCGCCGGAACTGGCCGCCGCGCGCAGCAACTCACCGGCCTTCTTGATGACGTCGCTGCCCTTGATGATCTCTTCCCCGATGTTCAACAGGCCGACGGTCGGCGACTCCACATGGTTCAGGGCCGAAACCAGGGCCGAACCCATCACGGCGAATTGAAGCAGGTGTTGCTCGGTGCAATCCACGTTCGCGCCGAGATCGAGCACCGTGGTGGCACCGCCCGTCGCGTTGGGCAAGTGGGAAGCAATGGCGGGACGGTCGATGCCGTCCACGGTCTTCAGCAGATAGCGCGCCAGCGCCATCAGCGCACCGGTATTGCCCGCTGACACCGCCGCCTGCGCCTGGCCGTCCTTGACCTGCTGGACGGCGACCCGCATCGAGGAATCCTTCTTCTTGCGCAGCGCCACTTCGACGGCGTCGTGCATGGCCACCACCTCCGACGCCGGCACCACGCGCCCGCGCGGGTGGCTGAAGGCGCGCAGGCTGTCCGGCATCCCCACGAGCAGCAGCTGCGCATCGGGATGGTGTTCCAGGAAATTCC
>DATNCB010000764.1:0-3479 GCA_035571715.1 Ramlibacter sp. | reverse complement strand
GGCGAGCTCGCGCTCCCAGCTCTCCTCGACAAAACTGAAGTTGATGGTTTCCTGGTAGCCCAGGGCGGCGAGCAGGCGGCGCACGGCGAAGCGGCTGCGCCTGGCCTCGGGCGGCAGCTTGGCCGTGATGGGCGCCAGCGGCGGCGTGGTCGGCAACTGGCTGTAGCCGACGATGCGCACGACCTCCTCGATCAGGTCTTCCTCGATCGTGAGGTCGAAGCGGTAGGCGGGCGGCTTCACCGTCAGCACGCCATCGCCGCCGCCGACGGGCAGACCCAGGCGGGCGAGCGCGTCCCTGCATTGCGCCTCCGTCACCGGCATGCCGATCACCTTGGCCGCCCGCGCGACGCGCAGGCTGACGCTCTGTTGCTCCGGCAGCTTGGGAGCCTGATCGTCCATAGTCCCCGCTTCGCCGCCGCAGATCTCGAGGATCAGGCGCGTGATGTGCTCGATGTGCTCCACCGTCTGGCTCGGGTCCACTCCGCGCTCGAAGCGATGGCCGGCGTCGGTCGTGAAGTTATAGCGGCGCGATCTGCCCTGGATCGCCTGGGGCCACCAGAACGCGGCTTCCACATAGACGTTGCGCGTCTCGTCGGAAACCGCCGTCGAGTCCCCGCCCATGATTCCGGCGAGCGACTCGACCTGGTGATCGTCCGCGATCACGCCAACGGTCTCATCCACACTCACCGTGTTGCCATTGAGCAGCTTGAGCGTCTCGCCGGGCCTGCCCCAGCGCACTTCCAGCGCGCCATGAATCTTGTCGTAGTCGAAGATGTGAGAGGGCCGGCCGAACTCGAACATCACGTAGTTGGATATGTCGACCAGTGCCGAGACACTGCGCTGGCCGCAGCGTGCCAGCCGCTCGACCATCCACTGCGGTGTCCTGGCCTTGGTGTTCACGTTTCGCACGATCCGGCCGGAGAAGCGGCCGCACAGATCAGGGGCAAGAACCCGGACCTTGAGCTTCGCGTCGTGCACCGGTTTGACCGGCGGGAACTCAGGTTGTTTCAGCGGCGCGCCGGTCAGCGCCGACAATTCGCGCGCGACGCCGAACACACTGAGCGCATGGGCCAGATTGGGCGTGAGTTTCAGCGTGAATAGCGAGTCGTCGAGCTTGAGAACTTCGCGCACATCCGTCCCCACAGCGGCGTCCGCGGCCAGCTCCAACAAGCCCGCGTGGTCGTCACTCAGCTTCAGTTCGCGCGCCGAACACAGCATGCCCTGACTCTCGACGCCGCGCAGTTGGCCCAGCTTGATCTGAAACGGCTTGCCGTCCTCTGCCGCCGGAAGCTGCGCTCCGACCAGCGCGCATGGCACCTTCATACCAGCCCTTGTATTCGGTGCGCCACAAACGATATTGAGCAAGGCACCCTGCCCGGCATCGACCTGGCACACGCGCAGCCGGTCGGCATTCGGGTGCTGCGCGACTGCCTTGATTTCGCCGACCACGATTCTCGTGAACGGTGGCGCGACCGGCCGCAGTTCTTCCACCTCCAGCCCACCCATGGTGAGGGTGTCGGCAATTTGCTGCGTGGTCAGCGGCGGATTGCAGAATTCGCGCAGCCAGGACTCGGGAAATTGCATCTTGTTCTATCCGAATTCGGTTAACGGAACTGGCGCAGGAAGCGGATGTCGCCGTCGAAGTACAGGCGCAGGTCGTTCACGCCGTAGCGCAGCATGGTGAGGCGGTCCGGTCCCATGCCGAACGCGAAGCCGATGTACTTCTCCGGATCGAGCCCCATGTTGCGCACCACCTGAGGGTGCACCTGGCCGGAGCCGGCCACCTCGAGCCAGCGGCCGGCCAGCGGGCCGGTGGGGAACTGGATATCGATCTCGGCGCTGGGTTCGGTGAAGGGAAAGAAGCTCGGGCGGAAGCGCAGCGCCAGATCTTCGCTTTCGAAGAAGGTGCGGCAGAAATCGGTGAACACGACCTTCAGGTCCTTGAAGCTCACGTTCTCGCCCAGCCACAAACCCTCGCACTGATGGAACATCGGCGAATGCGTGGCGTCGCTGTCGACGCGGTAGGTGCGCCCCGGGGCGATCACGCGGATCTCGGGCATGGTGCCGCCGGCCTTCACCCGCTGGGCATACTTCTTGATGTGCGCGTGGGCATACCGCACCTGCATCGGGCTGGTATGCGGCCGCAGGTTGTAGGCAATGCCCTCATCGCCCTTGATGTCGACGTAGAACGTGTCCTGCATCGAGCGCGCAGGATGGTTGGGAGGATTGTTCAGCGACGTGAAGCTGTACCAGTCGCTCTCGATCTCGGGGCCGTCGGCGACGTCGAACCCCATGCTGGCGAAGATCAGCTCGATGCGCTCCATCGTCAGGCTGACCGGATGAATGCTGCCGGGTTCACGCAGGCGGCCCGGCAACGAGACGTCGAGCGCTTCGGCCTTGAGCTGGACATCGAGCTCCGCGTCGGCCAGCGCCTGGCGCCGGTCGTTGAGCGCGGCTTCGATTGCCTGCTTGGCCGTGTTGATCGCGGCGCCGCGGGTCTTCTTTTCTTCCACGCCGAGCGCGGCCATGCCCTTCATCAGCTCCGTGATGCGGCCGGACTTGCCGATGAACTGCGCTTTCGCGTTCTCGAGATCGGCGGGAGTGCGTGCCTGGGCGAATGCCTGGCGCGCGCTGTCGACGATGGAATCCAGATCGTTGGTTTGCATAAGTAAAAAAACAGGACTAGTGCGTCAAAGCCCTAGCCCTGTCCTTGTTGATTGCACCTGGGCGCGCCTTGGGCGCCCACCGTGAACTCAAGCAGCCAGCTTGGCCTTGACTTGCTCCACGATGCCGGCAAAGGCCGCCTTGTCGTGCACGGCGATGTCCGCCAGCACCTTGCGGTCGATCTCGATGCCGGCTTTCCTGATGCCGTTGGCGAACTGGCTGTAGGTCATGCCCAGTTCACGGGCCGCCGCGTTGATGCGGGCGATCCAGAGCTGGCGGAACACGCGCTTCTTGGCGCGGCGATCGCGGTAGGCATATTGCCCGGCCTTCATCACCGCTTCTTTGGCGATGCGGAATACGTTGCCGCGGCGGCCGCGGAAGCCCTTGGCCAGGGCGAGAACTTTCTTGTGGCGGGCGCGAGCCGTTACACCACGTTTGACGCGAGGCATGTGATTTCTCCTTGTTCGTCTGAGGTCAAACGCCGGTCATTACAAACCAGCGAACGGCAACATCTGGGCCATGTGACCCATGTTGGTCTCATGCACAGCCGTGGGCCCGCGCAGGTGGCGCTTGTTCTTGGTGGTCTTCTTGGTCAGGATGTGACGCTTGAAGGCCTGTGCGCGTTTGACGGTCCCACCGGGACGAACGCGGAAACGCTTCTTCGCTCCGCTCTTGGTCTTCATCTTGGGCATATGAATGCACCCCTTCGTTACTTTGTGCTCGTGAGGCGCCGCGAAGTCTTTTCGCGTCTTGATGGCCCCGAGCCACTTGTGTGGCGAGTTTCAAAAACTCTCCACTTGTTGAAGCCCTCGCGG
>DATNCB010000763.1:0-3873 GCA_035571715.1 Ramlibacter sp. | reverse complement strand
GTCTTCGATCGGATGACGCGCAGGTAGGCGGCTTCGTCCAGTGCGGCATCGTGCATGTTCATCAGCTGCAGCACCTCGCCTTCCGCGATCACGTTGGTCGCGTCGGCCAGGATCTCCATGATTCGCATCTGACCGGCGTCGAGCATCATCTGGAAGGCACGCGAATAGAGGAAGTCGCCCACCAGCACGGAGGCGGCATTGCCGAAACTCTCGTTTGCGGTTGCCCTGCCGCGCCTCAGCGTGGATTCGTCGACCACGTCGTCGTGCAGGAGCGTGGCCGTGTGAATGAACTCGACGACCGCCGCCAGGTTGAATCGCTGCGGCCCCAAATGACCGAGCGCCCGCGATACGAGCAGCAGCAGGGCGGGGCGCAAGCGCTTGCCGCCGGCCGAAATGATGTAACGGGAAACCTCGCCAACCAGCGGCACGCCCGATTCAAGCCGGCGGGCGATCACCGCGTCGACCTCGAGCATATCGTCGGCGATCAGCGAAAGGACGGAGGTGCTGGTGGTGGAAGATGTCAAAGCGAAGGGTAAAGAGATTTGCGTGATTATAGAAAGCGGGCGGCGGGCCCCGCCGGACTTGGGGCGGCGAGTTGAGAGTAACCGCAAACTATGCTATAGTTTTGGGCTCTGCGGAAATCCGTCCACAGATCCATTCTTTGTGAGAGACGCAAGCGGGCCAGAAGCGCGCGAGCGCCTCGACTTCAAGAGGTCAACATGTACGCGGTCATAAAAACCGGAGGCAAGCAGTATCGCGTTGCTTCCGGCGAAAAAATTAAAGTAGAACAGATTGCTGCGGACGTAGGCCAGGAAATCGTGATCGACCAGGTTCTGGCCGTCGGAAACGGCAGCGAGATCCAGATCGGCACTCCCCTGGTGTCCGGCGCGACTGTGACAGCCACTGTGGTGGCACACGGCAAACACGACAAGGTTCAGATCTTCAAGATGCGCCGTCGCAAGCACTATCAAAAGCGGCAGGGGCATCGCCAGCAGTTCACCGAGCTGCAAATCGGCGCGATTGCGTCGTAAGGAACTGACATGGCACAGAAAAAAGGCGGCGGCTCGACGCGAAACGGACGGGATTCCCAACCCAAGATGCTCGGCGTGAAGGCGTACGGCGGCGAGCTGATCAGCGCCGGCTCCATCATCGTGCGCCAGCGCGGCACCAAGTTCCACCCCGGCACCAATGTCGGCGTTGGCAAGGACCATACGCTGTTCGCGCTGGTGGACGGGCACGTGCAGTTTGCGACCAAAGGCGAACTGAACAAGCAAACCGTGAGCGTGACTCCGGCGTAATAACCTTCACCTGCAAGTCCAAGGCCCCGGACAAACGGGATCGAAACAAAGCCCCGAACTTTCGGGGCTTTGTACTTTAATGGTGGAAGACAAATGAAATTCGTTGACGAAGCCTTTATCGACGTCGCCGCCGGCGACGGCGGCGCCGGCTGCGTTTCGTTCCGCCACGAAAAGTACAAGGAATTCGGCGGCCCCAACGGCGGCGACGGCGGCCGCGGTGGCCACGTCTATGCGCTGGCCGATCCCAATCTCAACACCCTGGTGGACTACCGGTTCTCGCGCCGCCACGACGCCAAGCGCGGCGAGCACGGCATGGGCTCGGACATGTTCGGCGCGGCTGGCGACGATATCGTGCTCAAAATGCCGGTGGGCACCATCATCAGCGATGTCGAGACCGGCGAGGTGCTGTACGAGCTGCTCAAGCCCGGCGAGATGATCACGATCGCCAAGGGCGGTGACGGCGGCTTCGGCAACATGCGCTTCAAGAGCGCCATCAACCGCGCACCGCGCCAGAAGACGCCGGGCTGGCCGGGCGAAAAGAAGAACCTCAAGCTGGAACTGAAGATCCTCGCCGACGTGGGTTTGCTGGGCATGCCGAACGCGGGCAAGTCGACCTTGATCTCGGCGATCTCGAATGCGCGGCCGAGAATCGCCGACTACCCCTTCACCACCTTGCACCCGAACCTGGGCGTGGTGCGGGTCGGCCCGGAGCAAAGCTTCGTCGTTGCTGATCTGCCTGGCCTGATCGAAGGCGCTTCCGAAGGCGCCGGGCTGGGACACCAGTTCTTGCGGCACCTGCAGCGCACGCGGTTGTTGCTGCACCTCGTGGACATCGCGCCTTTCGACGGAGCCGACCCGGTGGCGCAGGCCAAGGCCATCGTGGCGGAACTCAGGAAATACGATCCGGCGCTGTACGAAAAGCCGCGCTGGCTGGTCCTGAACAAGCTGGATATGGTGCCCGCGGACGAACGCGAAGCGCGCGTCAAGGACTTCGTGAAGCGCTTCAAGCACAAAGGTCCGGTGTTCGAAATCTCGGCGCTGACGCACGAGGGTTGCGAGGCACTGGTCAAGGCGGCGTACCAGCACATCAAGGCGCGGCAGGTGGCGGAGCAGCCTGCGGTGTATGTCGACCCGCGTTTTGCCCGTGATGCGGCCGATTGAATTGCTATTAAGATAATAGCGCCCGCGAATCTCGATGCGGGCGCCCGCCCAAGATGACTGCCAGTAAAGGTTCCCGCTTGCTGCGTGATGCTCGCCGTATCGTGGTGAAGATCGGCTCCACCCTCGTGACCAACGAAGGCCGGGGCCTGGACGCCGCCGCCATCGGCGAATGGTGCCGCCAGCTGGCTGCGCTCGCCAAAGACGGCAGGGAAGTGATCATGGTGTCCAGCGGCGCGATTGCCGAAGGGATGAAGCGGCTGGGCTGGTCTGTGCGTCCGCACCAGATCCACGAGCTTCAGGCGGCGGCCGCCGTGGGGCAGATGGGACTGGCGCAGGTGTACGAGAGCAAGCTGCGTGAGAACGGCATGGCTTCGGCGCAGGTGCTGCTGACGCACGCCGATCTGGTGGACCGCGAGCGCTATCTCAACGCGCGCTCCACTCTTCTGACGCTGCTGCAACTGCACGTCGTGCCGGTCATCAACGAGAACGATACCGTGGTCAACGACGAGATCAAGTTCGGCGACAACGACACGCTGGGCGCGCTGGTCGCCAACCTCGTGGAGGCCGACGCGCTGGTGATCCTGACCGACCAGAAGGGGCTGTACAGCGCCGATCCCCGCAAGGATTCTTCTGCCCAGTTCGTTCAGGAAGGGCGGGCGGGCGACGCCGCACTCGAGCTCATGGCGGGCGGCGCGGGCTCGAGCCTGGGCAAAGGCGGGATGATCACCAAGATCCTGGCGGCCAAGCGCGCCGCGGGGTCGGGTGCTTCCACGGTGATCGCGTGGGGCCGTGAACCGGATTGCCTGTTGCGCCTGGCGCGCGGCGAGGCGATCGGCACCTTGCTGGTGGCGCCGACCCACAAGAACCAGGCGCGTAAGCGCTGGATCGCCGATCACTTGCAGCTGCGCGGCGCCGTGACGGTGGACGATGGAGCCGCCGCCAAGGTTCGCGCCGAAGGCAAGAGCCTGCTGCCGATCGGCATGACTGCGGTCGAAGGCGAGTTCTCTCGCGGCGACGTGATCGCGGTGCGTGACCAGGCCGGCAGCGAGATCGCCCGCGGGCTGGCCAACTACGCCAGCGCCGAGGCGCGCCTGCTGTGCCGCAAACCGTCAGCCGAAATCGAACGTCTGCTGGGCTACGTGGCCGAGCCCGAGATGATCCACCGCACCAATCTCGTGGTGACGCGCTAGTGCGCTAGTGCGCGGTCCCGGGCTGGTTGAAGCGCGTATCGACAGGCGCGCGCAAGTCCCGCACGATCTGGCTGGCCGAACGATTCGGGGCGCGGCCGACGCAGGCGCCGGTGCGCGCGATCAGCAAGGTGTGGTTGGAGGATTGCCCATCGTGCAGCGTCCGCCAGGGCGAATCCTTCGCCAGCGTCCAGCCGCCGCCCGCGCTGGCGCGTGCGTACACCTTG
>DATNCB010000762.1:0-1132 GCA_035571715.1 Ramlibacter sp. | reverse complement strand
TCCCAGCTGAAGCCCAACCATTTCACCGCGTCCAGGATGCTGTCGACGTACTCCTGGTCTTCCTTCTCGGGGTTGGTGTCGTCGAAGCGCATGTGGCAAACGCCGCCATAGTCGCGCGCCAGGCCGAAATTCAGGCAGATGCTCTTGGCGTGGCCCACGTGCAGGTAGCCGTTGGGCTCGGGCGGAAAACGGGTGCGGATCTTCGCGGGGTCGTGCTGGCCATGCAGATGGTGCTCCGCGTCGCCCGGGCTGCCGCCCCAGTTACGTTTTGTATAGGTTCCCTGCTCCAGGTCACGCTCGATGACCTGGCGCAGGAAATTGCTGGGCTTTATGGGTTCTTTATCGGCAACGGGCATATAGGAACCATTTTATGTTGCGGCGCCAGATGGACCCCGCCGATGTGATTCGGGTCACATCGGCTGTTGTTTTCAGACGGATGAGTTACGTCTGGCAACGGCTTTGACCGTGCGAAGGGTAGTCGTTATGCCAGCTGGTGCGTTTAATAACAACAAGGGGCGCAGTCGTTGGCCCCGAACAGGAGTGCAGTCATGAAGTTCAGCCGTTCCATTTATGTCAAGGCCGCTGCTGTTGCCTTGGCGCTGGCGGCAGTCGGCACCGCGTCGGTGGCAGAGGCCCGCAGCAATGTGTTCTTCTCGGTTGGCGCCAACGTCGCGCCCGGCGTAGCCATCGGTGTCTCCAACGCTCCGGTGTATTACCCGCCGGTTTACGCCGCAGCGCCAGTCTATGTGCAGCCTGCGCCGGTCTACTACGGTGGATACTACCCGGCGCCGGTTTACTACGGCCCGCCCGTCGTCGCGGCCAACTTCGTCGTCGGCCCGCGTCATTTCAGGCACCACCACAGGCGCTGGTAGCCCAAACAGTCAGCCATAACGAGAGATTCTCCAAGCTGGGCCCCGCGTTGCAAGCGCTGGGGCTCTTTTTTTTGCCCACGAGAAATCCCGTCGGGAAAAAAAGAGCCCCCAGGCCTTTGGGGCCTGGGGGCAACATGCTAGTCGCGGGACGGAGGGCCGGACCAGCTCACCCCGGAGGAGGAGGGGACTCAGAGGAGTCGGGGTGATTGACCTGTAGTAGAACGTGGGTCGGCCCACCTGCATGTAGGACAGCGCCCACA
>DATNCB010000761.1:0-2956 GCA_035571715.1 Ramlibacter sp. | reverse complement strand
CAAGGAAGCGCGCATGCACATCCTGGGCAAGATGCAGGAGGTCATGGCCGAGGCCAAGACCGAAGTCAGCACCTTCGCGCCGCGCCTGTTCACGATGAAGATCAATCCCGAGAAGATCCGCGACGTGATCGGCAAGGGCGGCTCCGTGATCCGCGCGCTGACCGACGAGACCGGCTGCCAGATCAACATCGAGGAAGACGGCACCATCACCATCGCATCGACCGATCCGGCCAAGGCCGAAGACGCGAAGAAGCGCATCGAGCAGATCACGGCCGAAGTGGAAATCGGCAAGGTCTACGAGGGCCCGATCACCAAGATCCTGGACTTCGGCGCCCTGGTCAACCTGCTGCCCGGCAAGGACGGCCTGCTGCACATCAGCCAGATCGCCCACGAGCGGGTCGAGCGGGTCGGCGACTACTTGAGCGAGGGCCAGATCGTGCGCGTCAAGGTGCTGGAAACCGACGAGAAGGGCCGCGTCAAGTTGTCGATGAAGGCCTTGCTGGACCGCCCGCCGATGCCGCCGCGCGATGAACAACCCCGGGGTGACCGGCCTCCGCGCGAGGAGCGCCAACCACGGGACCAGTATCGCGATCAACCACCCCGCGACCAGCGTGAGCCGCAGCAGCGGGATCAGCGTGAATACCAGCCGCGGGACCAGCAGCGCGACCAGCAGCCGCGCGAACAGCAGCCCCGCGAGCAGCGCGAGCCTGCCCAACAGGCGCCGATCGTCGACGACTTGCCCTGACCTTTCTTTTTTGATGGCGGTCCGCAGCCTTGCGGTCCGGACCGCAACCCGAGAAGACTATGAAAGCCGTTGAAATCAGCGCCTATGGCAAGCCCGACGTGCTGCGTCTGGGCGAGCGGCCCGCGCCCGTACCCGGCACGGGCGAGCTGTTGATCCGCGTCGCGGCCAGCGGCGTCAATCGCCCCGACGTGCTCCAGCGCACCGGCAACTATCCGGTGCCGCCGGGCGCTTCGGACATCCCGGGCCTGGAAGTCGCCGGCCAGATCGTGTCGGGCGACCAGGCTGCCCTGGCGCAGGCCGGCTTCAAGGTCGGCGACCGCGTCTGCGCATTGGTGGCCGGCGGCGGGTACGCGCAGCTGTGCGTGGCTCCGGTGGGCCAATGCCTGCCGGTGCCCAAGGGCCTTTCCGACATCGAGGCGGCTTCGCTGCCCGAGACTTTTTTTACGGTGTGGAGCAACGTGTTCGACCGCGTGAAGCTGCAGGCCGGTGAAACCCTGCTCGTCCAGGGCGGAACCAGCGGAATCGGCGTCACCGCGATCCAGATGGCCAAGGCGCTGGGCGCTACCGTCATCGCCACCGCCGGCAGCGACGAGAAGTGCCAGGCCTGCCTCAAATTGGGCGCCGATCACGCGATCAATTACAAGACGCAGGACTTTGCCGCGGAAGCCAAGCAGCTCACCGGCGGCACCGGCGTCAACGTCATCCTGGACATGGTGGCGGGCAGCTACGTCGCGCGCGAGATCGAATGCCTGGCGGAAGACGGCCGGCTTGTCATCATCGCCGTGCAGGGCGGGGTGAAAAGCGAGTTCAACGCCGGGCTGGTGCTGCGCAAGCGGCTTGCCGTCACGGGCTCGACGCTGCGGCCGCGGCCGGTGGAATTCAAGGCGGCCATCGCCCGTTCGCTGCAGGCCAAGGTCTGGCCGCTGCTGGAAAAGGGCGCCATCAAACCTGTCATCCACAGCGTCTTTCCGGCTGGCGAGGCGGCCAAGGCGCATGAACTTATGGAATCGAACCAGCACATCGGCAAGATCGTGCTGACCTGGTCGGAAAAATGATGCCCCCACGCTCACAATTGTTCGCTGCTCCCCGAGGGGGCCTCAGCCTCCTTAAGGCGGCTCTGCGGAGACTGACATGAAACGCAAACTGATCGCCGGCAACTGGAAGATGAATGGCGGCGCCGCGGCCAACGAGGCCCTGGTGCGCGCGCTGATTGAGGGCATGGGAGAGGCCGCCTGCACGGCGGCGGTCTGCGTGCCCGCGCCGTACCTGGCGCAAGTAAATGCGCTGCGCGCGGGCTCGCGCCTGGAACTGGGCGCGCAGGACGTCTCGGAGCACGTGCAAGGCGCTTACACGGGTGAAGTCTCCGCCGCCATGCTCAAGGAGTTCGGTGTGCGCTACGTGATCGTCGGCCATTCGGAGCGCCGCCAGTACCACGCCGAGACCGACGCCGTCGTGGCGGACAAGACCAAAGCCGCGCTCGCGGCCGGCATCACGCCGATCGTGTGCGTCGGCGAGACGCTGGCCCAGCGCGAAGCCGGCCGGACGGTGGACATCGTCAAGCGGCAGATGGCCGCGGTGATCCATACCAATGGCCACTGCATCAGTGAAATCGTTGTTGCCTATGAACCGGTATGGGCCATCGGAACCGGCCGGACCGCCACGCCCGAACAGGCTCAGCAGGTCCACGCGGTGCTGCGCGCGCAGCTCAAGGCCGCGACCGAGCACGCGGACCGCGTCAAGATCCTTTACGGCGGCAGCATGACCGCCGCGAACGCCGGGGCGCTGCTGACGCAACCGGATATCGACGGCGGACTGGTTGGCGGCGCGTCGCTAAAGGCGCCCGATTTCCTGCAGATCATCGCCGCCGCGCGCTAGCCGCGGCCGCCACAAGAAAATAGGAGTCAACGGAATGAACGTATTGCTTACCGCGGTCCTGGCCGTGCAGATGCTCACGGCCCTGGCCATGATCGGGCTCATCCTCATCCAGCACGGCAAAGGCGCCGACATGGGTGCGGCATTCGGCAGCGGCAGTTCGGGCAGCCTTTTCGGCGCCAGTGGCAGCGCCAACTTCCTGTCGCGAACGACCGCCGTGCTGGCAGCTGTGTTTTTTGCCTGTACTTTGGCGCTGGCGTATTTCGGCAACCTGCGGCCGGTGGAATCGGGCAGTGTCCTGGACCGCGCCGCCACGACGAACACGGCACCGGCGCCGGT
>DATNCB010000760.1:0-2149 GCA_035571715.1 Ramlibacter sp. | reverse complement strand
GATGCCGTGCGAGATCGCCGGGTTGATCGTGTACTTGGCGACGTAGCGTTTGGCGCGGAAGTTGTCGTGGCGTTCGCTGTCGCCCGGCAATTTGCCCCGCTGCAACTTCATCTTGTGCGCGGTCTGCCAGCAACGCATGATCACTTCGCCGACACGGCCCATCGCCTGGCTGTCGGAGCTGAACATGCTGATCGCGCCAAGGTCGTGCAGCACGTCCTCGGCCGCGATGGTCTCTTTGCGGATGCGGCTTTCTGCGAACGCCAGGTCTTCCGCGATGGCCGGGTCGAGGTGGTGGCACACCATCAGCATGTCCACGTGCTCGTCCAGCGTGTTCACCGTGTACGGCATCGTCGGGTTGGTCGACGACGGCAGGAAATTGGCCTCACCGACGACGCGCAGGATGTCGGGTGCATGGCCGCCGCCGGCGCCCTCGGTGTGGAAGGCGCACAGCGCGCGGCCTTTGGTCGCGGCGATGGTGTTCTCCACGAAGCCGGACTCGTTGAGCGTGTCGCTGTGGATCGCCACTTGCGTGTCGGTTTCCTCGGCTACGTCCAGGCAGTTGCTGATCGCCGCCGGCGTCGTGCCCCAGTCCTCGTGCAGCTTCAGGCCGATGGCGCCGGCGTTGACCTGCTCGTGCAACGCGGCCGGCAAGCTGGCGTTGCCCTTGCCGAGAAACCCCAGGTTCATCGCAAACGCATCGGCCGCCTGCAGCATGCGCTCGATGTTCCACGGCCCCGGCGTGCAGGTGGTTGCGAAGGTGCCGGTCGCCGGGCCGGTGCCGCCGCCCATCATCGTCGTCACGCCCGAGGCCAGTGCCTCCTCGATTTGCTGCGGGCAGATGAAATGGATATGGCAGTCGATGCCGCCGGCGGTGACGATGTTGCCCTCGCAGGAAATGATTTCGGTCCCCGCTCCGATGACGATGTCGACGCCGGGCTGGGTGTCTGGATTGCCGGCCTTGCCAATGGCGGCGATGCGGCCGTCCTTGATGCCGATGTCGGCCTTGACGATGCCCCAGTGGTCGACGATGAGGGCATTGGTCATGACGCAGTCCATCGCCCCTTCGGCCCTGGTGCGCTGGCTTTGCGCCATGCCGTCGCGGATCGTCTTGCCGCCGCCGAACTTCACCTCTTCACCGTAGCCGCCGGCGCGCAAGGTGTAGTCGTCCTCGACCTCGATCACGAGCTCGGTGTCGGCCAGGCGAACCCGGTCGCCGGTGGTCGGGCCGAACATCTCGGCGTAGGCGCGCCGTCCGATGGTCGCCATCAAAGCGCTCCCTGGACGAGGCCGCGAAAACCATAGACCTTGCGCGCGCCCGCGAGGTCGACCAGCTCGACCGTGCGCTGTTGGCCAGGCTCGAAGCGCACCGCGGTGCCCGACGCGATGTTCAGGCGCATGCCGCGCACCGCATCGCGGTCGAACTGCAGGGCCCCATTGGTTTCGGCGAAGTGATAGTGCGAGCCCACCTGGATCGGCCGCTCGGCCGTGTTGCGCACCACCAGCGTGAGCGTACGCCGCCCCGGGTTGAGCGGATGGTCGCCGTTATCGATGAACAGCTCGCCCGGCGTCATCTTCAAACCACCGGCTGGTGCACCGTGACCAGCTTGGTTCCGTCGGGAAAAGTGGCCTCGACCTGGATGTCGGGAATCATTTCGGCGACACCTTCCATGACGTCATCCCGGGTCAGGATGGTACGGCCCTCGCTCATGAGCTGCGCCACGCTCTTGCCGTCGCGCGCGCCTTCCATGACGGCGGCGGAGATCAAGGCCACCGCTTCGGGATAGTTGAGTTTGAGCCCGCGCGCCTTGCGCCGCTCCGCCAGCAGCGCGGCCGTGAAGACCAGCAGCTTGTCCTTTTCGCGGGGGGTCAGTTCCATGGCTGCGGCGGGTCCAAGAAGTATCGGCGATCCATCTTAGTGCAAGGCTCGTGCCCGGGCTCAATGGCACGGAACGTGCACCTGTGCACCGTGAGCCGAACCATTCCCATCCTGCCGCTGGCTGCCGACGCGCCGCAACGCGTCGCCAAGGTGCGGCGCGACTACAACAGCTGGGTGGCGAGCGAAACAATGGAGGACTACGCGCTGCGCTACACGCCGCAGCGGTTCCGCAAGTGGTCCACCTTCCGCGTCGCCAACACGGCGTTCGGCGCG
>DATNCB010000759.1:0-6491 GCA_035571715.1 Ramlibacter sp. | reverse complement strand
AAAGGAGCGCACCGAAATGCTTGCCCTGGTCGCCAGCGGCGAGGCTGCGCTGGTTGTCGGCACCCACGCCGTGATCCAGGACCTGGTCCAGTTCAGGAAGCTGGGCCTGGCCATCATCGACGAGCAGCACCGCTTTGGCGTTGCCCAACGCTTGGCCCTGCGGGAGAAAATGAACGAGCCCGGGCAGGAACCGCATCTGTTGATGATGTCTGCGACGCCGATTCCGCGCACGCTGGCGATGAGCTACTACGCGGACCTGGACGTCTCCACGATCGACGAGCTGCCGCCGGGCCGCACCCCGGTAGTCACCAAGCTGATCGTCGACAGCCGGCGCGAGGAAGTGACCGAGCGCATCCGCGCGCAAGTCGCCCAGGGGCGGCAGGTCTACTGGGTCTGCCCGCTGATCGAGGAGAGCGAAGCGCTGGACCTGACCAATGCCACTGCGACCCACGAGGCGCTGAGCGCGGCACTCCCGGGGGTGATGGTCGGCCTGTTGCACTCGCGCATGCCGATCCAGGAAAAAAAAGCCGTGATGTCGCTCTTCACCGGCGCGCAGATGGGGGTGCTGGTTGCCACAACCGTGATCGAAGTGGGCGTGGATGTTCCGAACGCCTCGCTCATGGTGGTAGAGCATGCGGAACGCTTTGGCCTGTCACAGCTGCATCAGCTGCGTGGCCGCGTGGGCCGCGGCGCCGCCGCATCGGCTTGCATACTTCTCTACTCGGCGGGAGACGCCGGACGTTTGGGCGAGACCGCGCGGGCTCGCCTGAAGGCCATGGTCGAAACCGCCGACGGCTTCGAGATCGCGCGGCGCGACCTGGCCATTCGCGGGCCCGGCGAGTTCCTGGGCGCGCGCCAGTCGGGCGCGCCGCTGCTTCGTTTCGCCGATCTGGCGACCGATACCGCGCTGCTGGACTGGGCCCGCAAACTCGCGCCACTGATGCTCGATCGCTATTCCGAGCTGGCCCGCCAGCACACCGGCCGCTGGTTGGGTGGAAAATCCGAGTACCTCAAGGCCTGATCCAAGAACAAGACCCATGACGCTCACCGAGCTCAAATATATTGTGGCGGTCGCCCGCGAGAAGCACTTCGGCAAGGCCGCGGAGGCCTGCTTCGTGTCCCAGCCGACACTGTCGGTGGCGATCAAGAAGCTGGAGGACGAGCTGGAGGTCAAGCTGTTCGAGCGCAGTGCCAACGAGGTGACGGTGACGCCGCTGGGCGAGGAGATCGTGCGGCAAGCTCAGAGCGTGCTGGAGCAGGCAGCCAGCATCAAGGAGATCGCCAAGCGCGGCAAGGACCCGCTGGCCGGTCCGCTCAAACTGGGCATCATCTACACGATCGGTCCCTACCTGTTGCCGGACCTGGTGCGCCAGGCGATTGCCCGCACTCCGCAGATGCCGCTGATGCTGCAGGAGAACTTCACCGTGAAGCTGCTGGAGATGCTGCGCACCGGCGATATCGATTGCGCCGTCATGGCCGAGCCTTTTCCGGATACCGGGCTGGCGGTGGCGCAGCTCTACGATGAGCCGTTCCTGGCAGCCGTACCCAGCAATCATTCGTTGGCCGCCCGGCCAACCATCACCTCGCAGGAGCTGAAAAGCGAAACCATGCTGTTGCTGGGCACGGGCCATTGTTTTCGCGATCACGTGCTGGAGGTATGCCCGGAGTTCGCGCGCTTCTCCAGCGACGCCGAGGGCATCCGCAAGAGCTTCGAAGGCTCGTCGCTGGAAACGATCAAGCACATGGTGGCCGCCGGCATGGGGGTGACGCTGGTGCCGCGCCTGTCGGTCCCCAAGGAAGCTTTCGAAACACGGCCAAAGCGGCGCAAGGAAGACGAAGCGTTCATCCGATACATCCCCTTCGACGGCGACCCGCCGACGCGTCGCGTCGTGCTGGCCTGGCGCCGCAGCTTCACGCGCTATGAAGCGATTGCGGCGTTACGCAACGCGATCTACGCGTGCGAACTGCCGGGCGTGAAGCGCCTGTCCTGAGCCCGTCGAAGGGACTGTCCTGAGCAACTCATCCGAATGAAATGAAAGAAATGAAGAAGCTATACCAGCCCGGAATATTCGAAAGTGTGCCCGCCGTGGGCCGCTATGTACGGTTCAAGCTGGCCGAGACCGGCGTGAACGAACAGGCGATCAAGGACGCCTTGCACCGGCTCTCGCCCCTGGTCAACGGCAGCGATGTGGTGATCGGCATCGGCCCCTCGCTGGTGCGGGCATTGGGCGCCCGCATTCCCGGCCTGCATGAGTTTCCCGACATGTCGGGCCATGGCGTCAACGTTCCGGCCACGCCGGGGACGCTCTGGTGCTGGGTGCGCGGGGACGACCTGGGCGACCTGCTGCACCTGACGCGGCGGGTCCAGCACGCGCTGGCACCGGTGTTCGTGGCGGCCCATGTGGTGGACGCCTTTCGCCATGCGCTGGGTGCGAGCGGCCATGGCAAGGACCTGACCGGCTACGAGGACGGCACCGAAAACCCCAAGGGCGAGGCCGCCGAGGAAGCCGCTTTCGTGCATGACCAGGGAGAAGGGCTGGATGGCTCGAGCTATGTGGCCGTGCAACAGTGGGTGCACGACTTCGACGCGTTCGATGCGCTTGCCAGCAACGAGCAGGACCGGCATATCGGCCGGCGCCGCAGTGACAACGAGGAGCTCGATGATTCGCCCGCCTGGGCGCACGTCAAACGCACGGCGCAGGAAAGCTTCGATCCGCCGGCCTTCCTGTTGCGCCGCTCCATGCCATGGATGATGAGCATGCAGGCCGGCCTGATGTTCGTCGCTTTCGGCAAGTCGCTGGATGCATTTGAAGCACAGATGCGGCGCATGGCGGGACATGACGACGACATCACCGATGCGCTGTTTCGCATCTCCAAACCGGTTTCGGGTTCGTATTTCTGGTGCCCGCCGATGAGGGACGGCAGGCTGGACTTGAGGCAGGTCCGGCTCTGATGCTTCGCGACCGGCTTCGACTGTACCTGGACCTGATCCGGTGGGATCGCCCGGCGGGCTGGCTGCTGCTGCTTTGGCCGTCGCTCAGCGCCTTGTGGATCGCCGCGCATGGCTTTCCGGGCTGGCGCCTGCTGGCGATCTTCACGCTGGGCACCATCCTCATGCGCAGCGCCGGTTGTTGCCTCAACGACATGGCGGATCGCGAGTTCGACCGGCATGTCAAGCGGACGGCGCAACGGCCGGTCACCCGCGGCGCGGTGTCGGTCCGCGAGGCTTTGATTCTCGGGGCCGTGCTGGCGCTGGCGGCGTTCGGACTGGTCCTGATGACGAACGCCGCCGCGATCGCCTGGTCCTTCGTGGCACTTGCGATTGCCTTGGTCTATCCCTACGCCAAGCGCTTTGTTTCCATGCCGCAGGCGGTGCTGGGTGTGGCGTTCAGCTTCGGCATCCCGATGGCATTCGCGGCGGTGCAGTCGCAGGTGCCGCTGCTGGCCTGGGTGCTGCTGCTGGGCAACCTGTTCTGGGTGTTGTGCTATGACACCGAGTACGCGATGGTCGATCGCGACGACGACCTGAGGATCGGCATGAAGACTTCGGCCATCACGCTGGGCCGCGCCGATGTGCCGGTCATCATGCTCTGCTACGCGGCGTATCTGTGCATCTGGGCACTGGTGCTGGCCGGGCGAATCCCGCTGCCTGTGGTGCTGATCACCACCGCGGTTGCGGCCGCGCAGGCCGTCTGGCACTACGCGCTGATCCGCGATCGCGAACGCGAAGGCTGCTTCAAGGCCTTCCGCCTCAACCACTGGCTGGGGTTCACGGTGTTTGCCGGAGTCGTTGCCGGTTACGCGCTCGCTTCCTAGGCGCCGAACTCCTCGCCCAGCTCCTTGGCGCGTTGCCGGGCCGCATGCAGCGCTTTGATGAACAGCGCCTGGACCTGGTCCTGTTCCATCGACGTGATGGCCGCGTAAGTGGTGCCGCCCTTGGAGGTCACCCGCTGGCGCAGTACTTCGGGCGGGTCGTCGGAGGCCCGCGCCAATTCGGACGCGCCGGCAAAGGTGCCTACTGCGAGCTGGTAGGCCTGCTCACGGCTCAGACCCATTTGCGCGCCGGCTTGCGTCATCGCCTCGAGGAAGAAAAACACATAGGCCGGGCCTGACCCCGAGAGAGCCGTGACGGCGTCCAGCTGCGCCTCTTCCTGTACCCACAGCGATTGGCCGGTGGTGGCGATCACCTGCTCGACCCGTGTCTTGTCCTGCGCCGAAACGCCCGGCCTGGCATAGAGGGCCGTCATCCCCTTGCCAATCAAGGCAGGCGTATTCGGCATCGAGCGCACGATGCGCTGGGTGCCCAGCCACCGGGCGATGCTGTCGGAGCGGATGCCGGCGGCCACGCTCAGGTGCAGCGCGCCGGTGGTGTGGGCCCGCGCCGGCGCTGCGGCCTCCTTGAACGTCTGGGGCTTGACTGCCCAGACCACCAGCCCCGCGCGCTCCAGCGCCGCGTCGGCGCGCTCCTGGGCCGCGATGCCGAACTCGGTCCTGAGCTTGTCGCGTGCCGCAGCGAAGGGTTCCACCACCTCGATATTGGCGGCAGGCAAACCCTGGCGGATCAGGCCGCCGATGATGGCGCTGGCCATGTTGCCGCCGCCGATGAAGGCGATGGGCTGTTCGGATGGAAGCGTTGAAGTGCTTGTCATGGCCGCAGTCTATCGCCGGGACGGCTCGCGGTGGATGCAAGAGTGCCGCGGCTGAGTCGGTGAGAATCCGCACTGGAACAAAACAGTGTCAACAGGCCCCAGATGAAACGCCAGCAACTGATCGCGCAGCTCGCCCGGCCCGCCGCCTTTGACGTGGCGATCATCGGCGGCGGCGCCACGGGGCTGGGGGTGGCGCTGGACGCCGCAGCGCGCGGCTTTTCGGTCGTGCTGGTGGAGTCGCATGATTTCGCCAAGGGCACCTCCTCGCGCGCCACCAAGCTGGTGCACGGGGGCGTGCGTTACCTCGCGCAGGGCAACATCGGCCTGGTGCGCGAGGCCCTGCGCGAGCGCACCACGCTGCTCCACAACGCGCCGCACCTGGCCCAGCCGCTGCCGTTCGTGATGCCGTCCTACCGGTTCTGGGAGACGCCTTTCTATGGCGCCGGCCTCAAGATGTACGACGCGCTGGCCGGCAAGGCGGGCCTGGGTGCCACCGAGTTCCTGAGCCGCGAGCAGACCTTGGCCTGCCTGCCCACTGCGCGCAGCGACGGGTTGAAGGGCGGCGTCAAGTACTGGGACGGGCAGTTCGACGACGCCCGGCTGGCGCTGGCGCTGGCTCGCACGGCGGCTGCGCGCGGCGCCCTGGTCGTCAACTACTGCGCCGCCACCGGCCTGCTCCATGAGAACGGCAAAGTGGCGGGGTTGACCTGCCAGGACCGCGAAACGGGCAAGGTTCATGACGTCAAGGCGGGCTGCGTCATCAACGCAACCGGCGTCTGGGTCGACGCACTGCGGCAACAGGATGGCGAGGCCATCGGCCGCCAGGTCAAGCCGATGGTCGCTCCGAGCCAGGGCGTTCACGTCGTCGTCGACCAGAAGTTCCTGCCCGGCGGCCACGCACTGATGGTGCCCAAGACGGCCGATGGCCGGGTGCTGTTTGGCGTCCCATGGCTCGGCAAGCTCATTCTGGGCACGACGGATACGCCGCGGCACGACCTGCCCGTGGAGCCGCGGCCATTCAAGGAGGAACTCGAATTCATCCTGAGCGAATCGGCCCGCTACCTTGTGAAGGCGCCGCGGCGCAGCGACATCAGAAGCATGTGGGTCGGGCTGCGGCCCCTGGTCAAACCGCAGGGAGACGACGGCGACGATACCAAAGGGCTCAGTCGTGAACACACGGTGCTGGTCAGCCGCAGCGGGCTGGTCACGGTCACCGGCGGCAAGTGGACGACCTACCGGGCGATGGCCGAGGACGTGCTGGACAAGTGTGCGGAAAAGCATTTACTGAAGCGAACTCGCGCAGGAGTGACCGCCAACTTGGTGCTGGTCGGAGGAGATCCCCAACCGGCCGCCCGCCGGCCGATCAGCGAGCCTCAGGGGCTCCATTCTTATGGCAGCGAGGGCGCGGCGGTGACTGCGTTGCGCGGCGCGAGCCGTCAACTGGGCGCCGGCCTGACCGAGGCGATGGTCCGCTTCGCCGCTCGTAGCGAGTACGCCCGGACGGTGGAAGACGTGCTGGCCCGCCGCTGGCGGCTGCTGTTCCTGGACGCCAAGCTGGCCGGCTCACTGGCCGGCGAGGTGGGCGCCATCCTGGAGCAGGAGAACGGCACCGACCCGCAGGTGAGCGCTTTCAAGGAATTGGCGCGCCTGTACCTCGCGTTGCCAGACTAGGAAGTGGGGGCTGGGGGTCGGATTGACAGAGTAGCCCGGCTTTGCCATATAATCGCGGGCTGCGCTTACCAAAAGGCGCATATCCGCCTAATCGAAATCGCCGTGAGTGGTTCACGGCGCCGACGACGGGCCCAAGACTGATCCGATGCCAAGGGCACATCCCTGGGCTTT